>JANLSI010000701.1:0-8898 GCA_031362345.1 Pseudomonadota bacterium | reverse complement strand
CGCGCTGGCATGGATCTGTATTTCAAGCGTCACGATGGTCAGGCGGTGTGCACGGAAGATTTCGTCGCCGCCATGCAGGATGCTTCGGGTGTCCCGCTCGTCCAGTTCAAACGTTGGTATGGGCAGGCCGGCACGCCGGTGGTGACGGCGCGCGGCAGCTACGACGCGCAGGCGCGGCGCTACACCTTGGATTTTGCGCAGGAATGTCCAGCCACGCCCGGACAGGAGAGCAAGCTGCCGTTGCAGATCCCGATTGCACTCGCGCTGTTGGATGGCACCGGTGGTGAGATTCCGCTCAGATTGGCCGATGAGGAGCGCGCTGCTGGCGGCAGTCGCGTGTTGTCGCTCAGCGCGGCACAGGCGCAATGGGTATTCGAAGACATCAGCGCGAGACCCGTACCGTCGCTGCTGCGCGGCTTCTCGGCGCCAGTCATCCTGCGCTGTGATTACAGCGCGACGGATCTCGCCCATCTGATGGCCCACGACAGCGATCCCTTCAATCGTTGGGAAGCCGGCCAGCGCCTCGCACTGGACGTCCTGCTGGCTGCGATTGCTGAGCTGCGCGCCGGCCGCACACCGACCTGGCCCGAGGATTTCGTTGTTGCCTGCGGCCGCGTGATTGCCGATGCCGGCCAGGACCCGGCTTTTGCCGCCGAGGCCCTCAGTCTGCCAGCCGCGGGCTATATCGCCGAGCAGTTGGACGAAGTGGACGCCGACACGATCCTGGCAGCGCGTCTGGCCTTGCGTCGCCATCTCGCCGTACGCTTCGAGCAAGAATGGCGACGTTTGTATATGAGCAACGGCGTGCCCGGCCCCTACTCACCCGATGCGGTGTCCGCCGGCCGGCGCGCTCTGCGTAATCTGGCGCTGGGCTTCCTGCTCGAACTCGAGACCACGGAATTGCACGCGCTCGCCCTCACACAGTTGTACAACGCCGACAATATGACCGATGCGATGGCAGCGCTAACCGCGCTCGCCAACAGCGATGGTGCGCAACGCAATGAGGCGTTGCGCTGGTTCTACGACAAATGGCAGGACGAGTCGTTGGTGGTCGACAAATGGTTTGCAGTGCAGGCCAGTTCACGGCTGCCGGGCACGTTGGCAGAAGTGCAGCGTCTACTCACGCATACCGCCTTCGATATGCGTAATCCCAACAAGGTGCGGGCGCTGATCGGTGCCTTCTGCCAGGGCAATCATGTGCGCTTCAATGCTGCTGACGGCAGTGGCTACGCCTTCGCCGCCGAACAGGTGGTAGCACTCGATCCGCACAACGCGCAAGTCGCGGCGCGCATGGCGCGTTCGTTTGATCGCTGGCGGAAGTTCGATGCTGAGCATCAGGCGCATTCGCGCGCGGCCTTGATACGGATACGGGATACCGAGGGTTTGTCGAAGGACACGTTTGAGGTGGTGTCGCGGGCGCTGGCTTGAAGCGAAACCGTCCCTTGTAGGTGCGAATTTATTCGCACATTCGGTTGATAACGCACGGAGGCGCGCCATTGAATGTGCGAATGAATTCGCACCTACAGAAGAATGCAATCCGCCGAAGTTTTTTTGTCCCCTCCAACGAAAACGGGCCGCATCGCGGCCCGCCCTCTTTGCAAACTCACGCTTGGCTTTATTTGTTGGCCTTGCGCTCTTTCGCTTCCTTGATCACCTCGTCGGCGATGTTGCGCGGGCACGGCGAATAGTGCGAGAACTCCATCGAGAACTGGCCGCGACCCGAGGTCATGGTGCGCAGGTCGCCGATGTAGCCGAACATTTCGCCAAGCGGGGCTTCGGCCTTAATACGCACGCCGAGCACACCGGATTCCTGTGCCTTGATCATGCCGCGACGACGATTCAAGTCACCGATCACGTCACCGACGTGGGCGTCCGGGGTGAACACGTCAACCTTCATGATCGGTTCGAGGAGATGCGGCTGGGCCTTCGGCACCGTCTGGCGATAAGCCGCACGGGCCGCGATTTCAAAGGCCAGTGCCGATGAGTCGACGGCGTGGAATGCACCGTCGGTCAAGGTCACCTTGAAGTCCAGCAGCGGATAGCCAGCCAGCACACCTTCGACGATGCTGGTCTCAAAACCCTTTTCAATCGCCGGCCAGTATTCACGCGGCACGTTGCCGCCCGTGACCTTGGATTCGAATATGAAGCCGCTGCCTACCTCACCGGGTTGGACGGTGTATTCGATCTTGGCGTACTGACCCGAACCACCGGTTTGCTTCTTGTGGGTGTAGGCATCGTCAACCCGCTGGGTAATGGTTTCGCGATAGGCAACCTGCGGCTTGCCGACGATCACTTCCACGCCATGGGTGCGACGCAGAATGTCGACCTTGATGTCGAGGTGCAATTCGCCCATGCCCTTGAGGATGCACTCGCCGGATTCTTCGTCGGTCTCGACGTGGAACGACGGGTCTTCCGCAATCATCTTGCCCAGCGCGATACCCATCTTCTCGGAGCCGGCCTTGTCCTTGGGCGAGACTGCGATTGAAATTACCGGCGCCGGAAACACCATCGGTTCCAAGGTGGCTGGATATTTGGGATCGGCCAGCGTGTGGCCGGTCTGCACGTTCTTCATGCCGAGCACGGCGACGATGTCGCCGGCCTGGGCGGAGTCGACGTCCATCCGTGAATCGGCATGCATTTCGACGATGCGGCCGATGCGCTCGGTCTTACCGGTGAAGGTGTTCAGCACCGTCACACCCTTTTCGATGCGGCCCGAGTAGAGGCGCAGGAAGGTCAGGGCACCGTAGCGATCGTCCATGATCTTGAACGCCAGCGCGCGCAGCGGTTTGCTCGGATCGACGATGGCGAAGTTGCCGGTCTCGTTGCCTTCGAGGTCGACTTCCGCCTGCGGATTGACTTCCATCGGGTTCGGCAGGTAGTCGACCACGCCGTTCAGCACCAGCTGCACACCCTTGTTCTTGAACGATGAGCCGCAGAAGGTCGGAAAGAAGTCGAGCTTGATGGTGCCGGTGCGGATGCAACGCTTGAGCGTCTCGATGTCCGGTTCTTCGCCTTCGAGATACTTGGTCATCACGTCGTCGTCCTGTTCGACGGCGATTTCGATCAGGGTGCGGCGCCACTCTTCAACCTTGTCTTTCATGTCGGCCGGCACGTCTTCGATGTGGTAATTCATCGGGTCGCCGGAGTCGTCCCAGATCCAGGCCTTGCGCGTCAGCAGATCGACCACGCCCTTGAAGGTGTCTTCGAAGCCGATTGGCAGCACCATCACGATCGGGCGCGCACCGAGGATCTTCTGCACCTGATCGACGACGCGATAGTAATCGGCACCGGTACGGTCGAGCTTGTTGACGTAGATGATGCGCGCGACCTTGGAGTCGTTGGCATAGCGCCAGTTAGTTTCGGACTGCGGCTCGACACCGCCCGATCCGCAGAACACACCTACGCCGCCGTCCAGCACCTTGAGCGAGCGATAGACCTCGATGGTGAAATCAACGTGTCCAGGGGTGTCGATGATGTTCAGACGATGCTCGTTCCAGAAGCAGGTAGTAGCGGCGGACTGGATGGTGATGCCGCGCTCGCGTTCCTGATCCATGAAGTCGGTGGTGGTGGCGCCGTCATGGACTTCACCGATCTTGTGGATCTTGCCGGTCAGTTTGAGGATGCGCTCGGTGGTCGTGGTCTTGCCCGCGTCGACGTGGGCGAAAATGCCGATGTTCCGGTAGCGTGTGAGGTCTGTCATATGTGCTCTCAGTTCCTGCGGCAATACCAAACAGCCGCTCGTTAATCCTGGTTCGAGCGAACCTGTACCACCTGTGTAACGGGCTGGGGCGCCGGCCCTCGAGGTCGCAACGCGGCGGGGTCTTGCCGCGCAGGGGCGCATCTTAATGGCCTTGGGCCAGAATCCCAATGGCTTTCGACAAAAAACCTGCAATAGACTATGCGAAATGCAGTCAGATTCGCCCGCGACGCGCACTATGCCCGCGAAAATGACGGTTTGATGGCCGTCCCAGCCGCGTGTTGCGGGCTTAGTGTTGGCGCCGACGCAGATCTGAGCCAAATCGAGCGCGTGCGCCGCTCGTTCGGTGAGCCAGTACTACGATTTCGGACGCCGCGCCGCTGCTGGGTTTCGTGCCACGATTACTGGCTCACTCCCGTATCGGCAGGCTGGCTCAATCCGGGGCCGGCGCCAACAACCGACAGCCTGAGATAATGCGCGTGCGACGGCAGACCGTCGAACACCCGTTTGGAACGCTCAAGTGTTGGATGGGGGCCACTCACTTTCTAACGAAGACGCGCCTGATTGTCGTCGTGGCACTGACACTCAATATCCTATTCCAGCTTGTTCTGATCGTGCTGGCTGTGACGCGGTAGATCTGGAAAGAACAGTCGATGCGCAGAAGCAAGGGTGCCGCCGAACAAGCCAGCGGCTTTCCACGAGGCGGTCGTGCCGGACGGCTAAAGCGCAGTACCATGAGGCGTCGCTGCGGAGGGCCAGTATTCGAAACCAAGCCTCGCGAACCGGATCAAAACGTCCTCTATGCAGGTCTACGGTCGCCGAAACCGTGGTCGTTACCGTGCTGGGGACTACTGGTCGCTCCTACTGCGTCTGGTTCATAGTATCCGCAGCCCACTCGCTCAGATGATGGCGGGGCGGCCGAGCGCCAATGGTTACCAGGTTGGTGAGGACGCCGCTACAGGTATCCTTGAGCAGATTAACCAAATTTTCGAGGACCTTTTGGCAGCCGAAGTCTATCGCCCAGGAACTCTAAATAACCTGGAGCCGCCACTGGCGGAACGCTGGCGAAATCTGCTGCCACAAGCTCGGAGACTCCGAAGGTCCATAGGCAGGCGATGAAGAATTTCAGGCGGCTGCCTGCTGAAGAGGAAGGTACAACCGAAATGCCTGCTAATTGGAAAAAGCGACCTCAACATGCCCCCCGGGAGATCACCAGCGGCTGGCCTGGCATTACTTACCCGTCCGCCGAAGGGTTGCAGGTACGCGTGAGTCTGAATAGTAAGCGCTACAGCCGCTATTACCGCTATCGCTCCTTCAACGACGACGTGGCGGCCACCCACCGCGCTGCTGCGAAGTGGCGCATGGAGATCCTGGCGGGACGCCGATTTAAGCTGCGCGGGAAGGGACCCTACGAGCACACACAGCAGCGACGCGCTGACGGAGTCATTGAACACGCTATCGTCTGCAGGGCGCAACGTCCAGACGGACGGCGGACGCAGGTGAAATTCTTTATCGGCACTGAAAATACTGTTACGAAGGAACGTCGAAAGCGCGCTCAGTTACGCGCCGAGATGTGGTGGGGACAATACCGGAGATGGTATGAGGATGGAGGCCGTCATCCGATGGATCGCCCCTCAGCATGAGAGTGGGACGGAATGTTCATCAAGAGCATCGATAGCGGTGGGTTGGGCGAGTCGATTGGGACCGACTTGGCCGAATGTATAGCTATAACGTTTCGGACAAATCGCATGCCACAGATGCACGCCGCAAAGCCCGTCGCTGCACACTGAGATACGAAAAATTCCGTCGGTCTGCAAACACTCATCTGCGATGCGCGGAAGCAAATCAGCACGAGCAAAGAGATTGTGTTGGCGCCGACGCAGATCTGAGCCATATCGAACGCGTGCGCCGCTCGTTCGGTGAGCCAGTACTACGATTTCGGACGCCGCGCCGCTGCTGGGTTTCGTGCCACGATTACTGGCTCACTCCCGTATCGGCAGGCTGGCTCAATCCGGGGCCGGCGCCAACAGGCGTTATGATGGTCGTCATCCCAGCGCAGCCAGCCGCCCCCTTTGTCCAACGTCAATCTGCATTCCTTTCGTGTCGCGCGACTCGAAGTCTTTGCGCGCGATACCGCAGCCCGGCTCGGCGAAGCGACCGGCTTCTTCTGTCGGCTCCACCAGCGCACCTTTCTCGTCACCAACTGGCACGTGGTATCGGGCCGGCATTTTCAGACGCGCCAGGCACTGCACTACTCGCGCGCCCTGCCCGGCTCGCTGACCGTACACGCCCATGTCACGCGCGCGGGGGACGTGGCGAACATACCGTCCGCCTCGACCGCCTTTCGTCTCACGCTGCTTGACCCCGAAGGCCGGCCACGCTGGCTGGAACACCCACTGTTTGGCGCGGACATCGACGTCATCGCGCTCGACATCGGCTCGGCACCGCCGCTGGGCACCCAGGTTTGCCCCATCGCAGGACGCGATCGTCAGGAGCCCTCCGAATTCGAAGCCGAGCTCGGCATCGTATGGCCGTTCCGGGCATGTCTGCTGCCGGTTCTTGAAGCCTACTTCGACGTACTGCAACGCCCGGCGCGCCCTGCTTCAGGGAGCTGAAGCCGACCCGGGCTTGCGCTTACGGGGAATGACATTGCGCACACCGCCGCGGGGATCCTCGCTATCGCCAGCGAAGCGCGGAATCAGATGCAGATGGGCGTGCCACACCGACTGTCCGCCTGCCACTTCGCAATTCACGCCGAGATTGAAGCCCTGCGGCTGATGACGTTCGACCAGCAGTTCACGTACCAAGCGCGCCAGTGCGAAGCAGGCGGCGTATTCCTCCGGCGTGGTATCGAAGATGGTGCGCACGTGGCGCTTGGGCACGATCAGGGTGTGGCCGGGGGAAACCGGGTAGGCGTCGGCGAAGGCGCGGGCGAGATCCGACTCAGCGAGAACCGGGCGTTCGAGGTAGCAGAAGATGCAGGGAGCTGGCGTTGTCATAAAGGTTTGGCGTCGTTGATAGTTGCAGCTGCGAATTTAATTCGCAGCTTCTCAGGGGCCGGAACCGGTTGACGGTACCGCCACGATCAGGCCAGCCCAATTCGCACCGATTGCCGCGCGACCACTACGTCAACCGCAGTCAAGCACCGTGCTTAGGACATCCGCAAGTTGAACGATACCGACACCCTCACCTGATCGGTGAGGTTCGGCGTGACCCAATGCTTGAGCCATCCCGGAAAGAGCAGAATGTCACCCTCCCGCGGCGCGACCGTCACGACCCCCTGGGTCATCTCGGTCTCGTCGGGCAGTTGCGAGAAACAGCGCCAATAGGACGTAGGGGAGCCTTCGCGCGCGTCGAAGAACTGAATGACGCCCTGGTCCTCGCCCGCGACCTTGAGGTAGATGACCCCCGACAACAACGCGTCGGCATGTATATGCATGGCGTTAAAGTTGTACTGGCCGTTGACGTTGGCCCACAGCAGGCCGTCGTTGAAGCGTCCTTCGCGGGAGAAATGCGGCGCGACCTCGTTGGCGCGTTCCAGAATACGTTCGAACAGCCAGGCGAACTCAGGCTGCTTGTACAGATCATCTGCGCTCTGCCAGCCACCGAAATTGGTTTTCGCCACGCCGCGCTCGCTGTGCGTGAGCTGCTGGATGCGGTCGAGCATGGCCTGGCGCATCAAGATCCAGCGCTGCTCGGTGTCGGCCATACTCGCGCGCCATAGCGGGGTGTAGAACAGTCGCATTTCATGCATGAGCTTTCTCCTTACTTGGCCGGTGCAAATCACGGTTGCAGCGCGCTGCGGGTCGGCACCACTGACGCATCGCGCCTGCACGTCGCCGCCGCAGTCCCGGACGCTAATCTGCGGCGCAGGATAGCCGGCCGATTCGACCAAATCGAGTCTCTTTGGCGGGTTCCGGCGCGCGACGTGGTAGCCGCTCATCGGCGCCGTGCACTACACGCTTAAATCTGCGCTCAGTCTGAGCCGATGAACGACGGCTCAACCGTTCGAGGTCAGGTAAGCATCACGGCTCTCGCCTGAACGACGCCCACGCCAAGGGCAACAACACCGATCATTGAAGCGGTTTCTTGCGAGGAGGAATCAGGCGAAAACCAGGCGTAAAAATCCGCCCATCACTGGGCGGTATCACAAACTTATTGACTTAAAGTGGCGTCCCCTAGGGGATTCGAACCCCTGTCGCCGCCGTGAAAGGGCAGTGTCCTAGGCCTCTAGACGAAGGGGACAGATTTGGTGGAGCCAGGCGGGATCGAACCGCCGACCTCTACAATGCCATTGTAGCGCTCTCCCAGCTGAGCTATGGCCCCGCGGATTCCATGACAGGCGCTTTGAAACGCCTGTAGGAGTCGGTGAGGATAGTTGCAAACACAATGGCAAACTGCCCATGTTTTCAAATCTTTACCGAATCCGTCGGAGGCCGCGCAGGTTACCGAGGGACGGCTGGGCTGTCAAGCTGCGCCCGTACGTGAGGCGATATAAGCGAGCGCGCCGTCGAGCCGCACGATGCATTGCTGGCGACCGACCAGTTGCAGGGTGACATCAATGGCCGGTGACGCCGCGAAGCCCGTCACTGCGACACGCAACGGCTGCGCTATCTTGCCGAGCTTGATTTCATGGGTGCTCGCCACGCTTTCTATCAGCGCATGTAAGGCGGCCGCCTGCCAGGGCTGATGATCCATCAGCCGATCGCGCAGATCACGCAGCGGCCCGGCTACAGCCGGCACCAGATGCTTTGCCATCGCCTCTTCATCCAGGCTAGTCAGATCACCGAAGAAAGGTCGGCTCTTATCGGCCATCTCGACCAGCGTCTTAGCGCGCGTGCGCTGGGCGTCGACCACTGCTGCGATCTGAGTGACATCGCTGACATCGAGTCCGGCCTGCACGAAATAGGGAGTCGCGTGGGCGACCAGTTCAGCCAGTGGCATATGCGCTATGTAGTGCTGATTCACCCACAACAGATTATCGAGGTCGAAGGCGGCGGCGGACTTGTTGATGTCCTCGATGTCGAAAGCCGCAATCATCTCAGCCGCGCTGAAGATCTCCTGATCGCCGTGCGACCAGCCAAGACGGGCCAGATAATTGAGCAGCGCCTCGGGCAAGATGCCGTCCGCTCGATACGACAGGACGCTGACCGCACCGTGACGCTTGGACAGCTTCTTGCCGTCACTGCCATTGATCATGG
>JANLSI010000699.1:0-2630 GCA_031362345.1 Pseudomonadota bacterium | reverse complement strand
CAAAGCGCGATCTTTTTCGACAGCTCCCACAGCGCATCAGCGGGGCGCGCCGTTCCCAGCTCTGTCTCGATCTCATAGGCCTGGAGCCCGCGTCGTAGCGGGTCGACTCTGAACAGCACCTTCACGCCGAGCTTGCGCAGGCCAGGGTGGTGCTGGTAGTGCCCAAGGCCGCTGAGGTCCCATTGAAATATGTTGTCGTCGGCTTTCTCGAGGTAACCTGCGTAGGGCCCCCGCACGGCCAGCGAACCGAGATCGGGGCTGCCGAAGAATTCGGCCGGCAGTACCGGCGCGGCGAACTTCGTCCGATGCAGCCGCGTGTAGGCGCGTCGAAGTGCCGTGTGAGGGTCTGGGTCAATCGGCGGCAGGCCCGCTTGCATGGGTGAGAAGGCCGCATACAACCACACTTGCAGCCGGTACACCATGGACTTCGCCGGCGAGCGTTCGTCGGCCGGTATCTGCTGCGGAGCGCAGGTGAGGATGGTGTCGATAGGCAAGCCGGCGATCGCCTGGCTGAGGGGCACGGGTGTGATGAGTTGGCTCGCAGTTGGCGGCAGCGGGATGGTGAGCGGCTTGTTGAGGGTGAACTTTATCCACGCGATGAGATTCCAGAACCACCGGCGCATGAACCACATCATGGTAGACGTCGGCCGTGTTGATGCCTCGCGTCCTGCACATCTATGCCGACCATATTGCAGCCTCGTCGATCAGTCTTGTGGGGTCTTGCGAGCCGGCTTGTCGCGCATTGACACGTGACTTCATCGCGCTGCCTGTTGCCGGTGTGCATCGCCGCGCCATGGGTCGTCTTTCAAGTCGGGGTCGCAGGCGCGAAGCGGGTGCCAATCTTGGGTCAGAACCGGACCTTCCTCCCACGGCTCGAACGCATTCCTGATGTTGACGAGTCCGGTCGAAGCGAGTTCGGGATAGTGGCGCAGGAGCACCGTTTTGAAGTCGGTGTCGTCGACCCAGCGCAAGCCCTCGGCAGTGTAGAACTCTTCGGTATAGCAGTCGGTATAGAAGCGATCTGCTTGTAGTCGGCGCGTGGCGTTGAGGATGAAGATCTGGAACATGGTCTCGCCGAAACCGAAGTTCGTCGGCCGATGGCCCTCGGCGAGCGTGCCTATGAGCAGGTCGAGCTTTTCGACGTCGTCCGCATGGCTGCCGTATATCGCCTTCAACTTCTGCAACGCGTCGGTGTCGTTTGTGAGATCGTCAAAGGTGCGGATCGGCGTCAATCCCAGCTGGCGTCTGAATTCGTTGTAGCGCGGCACCCCGCGTTCACGTGCACGCAGAATGTCGACGGTGCCCATATCGAAGAAAGGATTGCCGGGAATGCTCAACTCCTGCATGAAGCGCGGGTAGTTATTCAATTCCAATTTACCCGGGCTCTGGTTGCCGAACGAAAAGAACAGATCCGCCATCGAGTAGCGGTTCGTAATCTTGGCCGCACCCGCCTGCCGCGCAGCCTGGAACGGCAGCTCTTCGATCTCACCCTGGCCATCGCTGCGCCGCAGTCTGAGCTTCTCGGGTAGTAGTGAGTGCAGACGGTAAATCTCGGCGAACTCCTCGGACAGTCCGAAAGCGGCGCCGTGTTTGTCGATGGGGTTACCCACGACCCCGCCCATCTCCGCATTGCGCACGTTGATGTCGGCCACCGTCTTGCGGTCCTTACGCTTGCGCAAGAAATTCGTGAGCAGGCCATACCAGTTGGCGTTGAGTCCGGCATCGAGTGCGGGGTTGGGCAAAATGGCTGGTGTCCACTCGATCGAATGAATCTTAGCCATGACCGCAGCGTTGATCAGGCGCGCCACATTGAACAGGCGACCGTCGTCCCATGCCGGATAGGCGACCTTGAGATGTTCGCAGATGGCGTTGTGCTCGCGGGCGAATAGGGTGTGTAAGAGGGACATGCCGAGCCACCAATTGCGCGTAAAGCCGGTTTGCTCGATGCCTTTGCGGTCCAGCGGCAGGCGGCCGTCATCGGTCAGCCGCAGTTTGCCGTCGATGCCGCTGCGCAGGCGGTCTTGCGTGGCCTGATCGCTACCGTAGATTTGTGAGCCATCCCACCAATGCGTGACCTCATTGATCGAGCTCGTCGCGACCGTCTCGCGCCCCTCCATGCGCGTGGGGTCGGCTTGGGTTCTGCCGATGAACATCTTGGTCTGCCAGTGGCGCGCCCGCGCCGGATCGTCGGGAGGGAGGTCTACCTCGATCACCTCCGTGAAACGAATATCGCCGTGATTGATCCAGTCGCCATTCATGAACTGAATCCAGCACGCAGCCAGCATGTTCAGAAAGGGCACCTCCTTCATTAGCGGCGCGCCGCTGTCCTTTTCTAGCGGCCGCGACAGTAAGCGCAGGCTGATTTCGCGCGGATTCGGCGTCAGCAGTTGGGCGCCCGTTTCGGCCTGCGTGGCGTCGACATTGCGTAGGAAGCGTGTGCCGGCTGCGCCTTCCTTGGGGTCGCTCAAGTTGTTCCAGCTGCCGTCGGCGGTGCGAAAGTGCGTGGCGCCAGGTGGCGGCGGCAAGCCATCGGCTTGAAAGGCTGTCAGCGTGCCCGTCGGATAAATCGTCTTGTGGTTGTGTGCAGTGAGTTGGTCACGCATGTAGGCCAGGGTGTGTATGGGCAGCTT
>JANLSI010000690.1:0-9550 GCA_031362345.1 Pseudomonadota bacterium | reverse complement strand
TGATTATGCAGAGTCTTGAGTCGTGCGGAAGATTGATAATCTCTTGATGTATCGGCAATAGTGTAGTGTTAGCAGCGCTCAACTCCGCATTTAAATATACAGGGCATTAACCCCGTAATGCGGTGCACCGCATAACGGCGTCTTTGCGCCGAATCATCGACTGCGTGAACAAGTGACGCCGGCCAAGCGCGGCCGGCGTGGTACTAAGCTTGGCGACGAGCCAGCGTCCGAGCGTCACGTCTCCATGACGTGGGCACAACGGGTGAAGCGGGTGTTCAACATCGATATCGAGACCTGCGAGCACTGCGGCGGTGCGGTCAAGGTGATCGAGAGCATTGAAGGTTCAGCCGTGATCAAGAAGATCCTTGAACACCTCGACCGACGAGCGCAGGCCGCGCCCCCAGTCTTCAGACCGTTCGCCCGCGCCCCGCCACCAGCGCCATTGCCGGGCCTGACGGAACCAGGCTGACGGCAAACCCCTCCTGACGCACGGACGCGAGGCTGGATTGAGACCCGGCACGGTGTCGGGCGCGTCTGCTGGCCCGAACGGTCGAAATCTCGCGGTAGAACACGCCCTCAGGGCACCGGGCTCGCGCAATGCCGGGCTAAACCGCCGCCGGCCACCGCGATCAGACCTTCAAGCGCCTTCTATTTCCCCGCACTCAACGCTCGACTCCACCGAAAAGGGCGGTTAAATTCCCGTGAGCGTGACCATCGGTCCGTTCGTGGCGGCCTTTGCCAATAACGTTTTGTACCAACCCTGGGGCCTGCTGGCGCCCCTTCGTCCTCGCGCCGGGTGCCAACCTGGTGCTGGCTGAAACCGCCAACTCCAACTTCGACACCAGCGACTTCCCTGGGCTCGCTGTGCCGATGGTGTTCGGCGCCATCAATGGGTAGTGCGTTTGGTTTCAACGATGCCCACCGTGTGCTGTACGGCCACGAGGAAGGCGTGAGCGAGATCACACCCTATGACCTGATCGGCTCCGTCCAGGTGCCGGTACCGGTGCCGGGTGCCGCGCTGCTGTTCGGCAGTGCCTTGGCCGGCTTCGCCGCCATCGGTCGCCGTCGCGCTGCCTGAGTCTCTCGCGCTTGAGTCGACGAGGCCGGCCCTGTGCCGGCCTCGTCATTTTCGCGGTTTGAAATTCCTGCTCAGGTGCCGGCAGCAGTTTTGATCTGCTTTTTTTTTTTGATTTTCAGATTGCTTATTGCGTCGGGGCTTCAGGTCGGCCAGTGCAGATGCAGGGTTTTCATGGTGCGCAACTGGCCGCTCTCGTAAACCGGCACGGTGCCCGGTGTGACTTCAAAGTCTGGAATACGTTTGACGAATTCCTCAATCGCGACGCGGATCTCAAGTCGCGCGAGATGCTCGCCGAGACAACGGTGCGGACCGACGCCGAAGGCGGTGTGCACCACTTCCGGCCGCTGTATGTCAAAGCGCGCGGGATGGGTACACACTTCTGGATCGCGCGAGGCGGCGGCGTAGTTGAGCGCAATACGATCGCCCACCGCAAGTTTTTCGCCACACACTTCGGTCGCTTCGCGGACGCTGCGACCGACCGCCACCACCGGCGCATAGAGGCGTACGGTTTCCTCGACGGCGGTGTCCATGCGGCTCGGATCCTGGCGCAGTCCCATGCGTATCGACGGTTCGTTGGCGAGCGCGAAAATTGCCCCGGACATAGCGTGGGTGGTGGTGGCGAGACCGCCGAACACGACGTCTAAAGTGACATGCACTTTGTCGTCCCACGGGCAAGGTGCGCCGTCGCGCTCGACACCCGCCAGGATCACATCGACGATGTCGTCGCGCGGTGGCTGCTGGGCGCGGTCTTCGAGAAATTTCTGCAGATAGGTATACACGCGAGCAAAGGCCGCGGTGCGCTCGGCGAGCGGGCCAAAGGAATAGATGTCGATGTCTTTGAACAGGGTCGGCAGCTCTGCGATGGGTACCGGCAGAATGTGCTTGAACAATACCAGGCCCGGCAGCTGCGCCGCGAAATCGGCGACGTATTCGCAAGCCCCACGCGCCGCGAAACCGTCGACCAGCTCGGCGGCGTAAGCGCGCGCCGGACCTTCCAGGGCCGCCACCGCAGCGGCGGTGAAGTAAGGATTCAACACGCGCCGCCATTCGGTGTGATAGGGCGGGTCGAGATCTTCGGGCAGGATGTGGATATTGCCTGCCGGCGGATCGAGCATCCAGCCGTCGGCGCTGCTGAAGGTGCGCCAGTCCTGGGCGCAACGCCGCACATCGCGATAGCGGTTGAAAACCCGATAGCCGGGCCCGACGGAGCTGTGGGCGACCGGGCATTGGGCTACCAGATGATCGAGTACATCCTCGAAGCGCGTGGCGAACAGCGGGTCGTCGATGTCAAAAGCATCTTTCAGGAATTCGAAATCACCGGACTCGGGCGTGCTCATGATGGTTGCTGCTCCGCTGTTCTAGGGTCGCATTGCTGGCGCGCGCTTCAGCGCGCTGCGCCCGTCATCAGTCGCGCGACGGTGCGGTGATAGTTCTGCACCGCCGGTTCGTTACGGCCGAACAGAAACTGCTGGCTGGCACCGGACTTGAGGCCGTCCTGAATGGTGCGCCCGACGGCGTAGTCTTCGTCGCGCACGGCTTGCAAAACCATGGAACTGAAAAATTCCGAGGCCGCGTGCTGGTCAGGTGTGACCGGCGGCTTGGCCACGAGCACGGTCTGGCGGGTGACGGTGCTGGTCGGCGTAGGCCCGGGAAAAATCTGACTGACCAGGCAGTGGTCACCCAGAATGCCGGACACCGAGAGATTGGGGAAACAGTTGTGGATGAGGCGAATATGTTTATCCACCTCCCATTCGGCTTCCGGCTTGGCTAGCAGTTCAGTGAGCGACTTGCGACCGAAGGTCAGTCGTTGATGGGGACCATAGGTGTCGAGCACCAGCAGATTACCGACCGTCATCTGACCGACGGTCTTGCCGTGTAACGAATTGTGATGGTAAGCCTCCAGATAACCATCGAGTGCAACTTTCCAGCCCGGGCCGTCCAGTTCCCGTTGCTCGAAGATGCTCCAGCTGTCGAGCTTCAAGGTGCTGAGCTCGGCGGCGAAGTCACCGAGCCAGGCATCGATGTCCAGCGCCTCACCGGGTGTGAGTTTGACGTAGACCAGGCCGGCGCGCTCGGCGCAGTCGAGTTCAGTCAAACCAAGCGTGGCGTGATCGACATCGCCGAAGGTCTCGGCCGCGTAGCGACTCACCAACGCGCCTTGATCGTTATAGGCCCAGGCGTGGTAGGGGCAGGTGAAAATCCGCGCATTGCCGCTGCCGTGGCCGCAGATTTTGGCGCCGCGATGGCGACAGGCATTCAGAAACGCACGTGCTTTGCCGTCCTTACCGCGCACCACCAGCACCGGCACATCTAACACTTGCATGGCACGGTAGTCGCCGGCCTTAGGGATCTCGATACTGAGCGCGAGCGCCTGGGGCAGATGCTTGAAGACCCGTTCCACTTCGCGCTGATAGCGTGCTTCGTCGATATAAGCATCGACCGGCATGGGCATCACGGCTTCTGCTTGATCGGTGGTGCCATTGCGGTAGTGGCTCAACGCGCGCCGCGTCAGATCCAACATTTCGTCGTGTCGATTCATGGCTATGGCCTACTCAATTGCCCGGCGCGACGTAGCGCGCATGAAAGTCCTGCCAGCACGCCAGCGACTCGGGATAATCGGCTGGCATGCGGCTCCCGCGTATGCTCAGACGATTCCTGTCTTTCAAGGCGCTGTGGAATTCGGTGACAGGCACGTAGTAGAGGAAATTGATGGTGCGATGGGCGAAATGCCAGCGGCCATTTTCACGCCGGTATTCATCGTTATAGCGCATCGCGGCCAGACTCACGACTTCGCCCGGGCAGGTCTCGGCATGACTGAGCACCAGGCCGGTGGCACGATGCTTATCGCTCTCATCGAAAGTGACGCTGTGATCGTGGGTCCAATGAAAGGCCGGTCCACGCACCTTGAACAGTTCAATAAACATCGCTTCGATAGCATTGCGACCGCTGGCCATCATCGCGCCGCTGGGCGAGTCGAACATGGCATCGGCAGTGAACAAGCCGGTCAGGCGCGGCATATCGTGCTCGTCGCAAGCGATGGCATAGGCGGTCACCAGCTCGCTGATCGCAAAGCGCGACTCGAGACGATCGATGCTGTTCTTCAGTTGCTCAAGCTCGCTCATGGCAGATCCCCGTGGGTGGAATGGTAGGCTCAGGCGCGCAGCAGGCGACGCGCGTTGTCGGCATAGGGGCGCGCTTGCGCGCGGATATCGCCGGGCTGCTGATCCCAGCCAGCGAAATTGGTGCCGAACAACAAGCGCTCGCAATTGACCGTTAAGCGCAGCAGGTCGACCGATGCTTGCGCATGCACGTGAATATCGAACCACAGCCGATGCAAAAGCGCTTCGAAGGCGCCGTCTTCACGTAAGGCTGCGCGCGCCCACGGTCGTTTGCGTGCGGCGCTGGCCATGCGTCCGAATAGGTAAGCGCTGGCGCCACCGCCGTGACTCACACACACGTCGAGTTTGGGATGTCGTTCCAGCACGCCACCGTAGATCAAGGTGCACACGGCAATGGTTTCCTGGGCGGCAAAGCCGATGATGATGTCGAGATCGAAGCGTTTCAGATTGGGGTCGCCAGCCGGCCCATCGATGCCGGCCGGTGCTGGGTGGATGAAGAGCGGCACGTCGAGCGCGACCAGGGCCGCATAGAAGGGGTCCAGGGCCGGGTCATCCAAGGGCCGGCCGAAGTCGGTGCCGATGTAGGGTCCGACCATACCAAGCTCGCGCACGGCGCGCTGGGTTTCCTCGATGGCGAAACCAATGTCCTGCATCGGGATCGCGGCACAGGCCGCCAAACGTTCGCGCTTGCCGGCAATCGCGGCCGCCAGGGCATCGTTATGGATGCGACAGAAGTCGCGCGCCAGCGACGCTTCGATGAAATGAAAATAGGTCAGAGGATTGGGCGACAAGAGTTGATAGTCGAGCCCGGCACGGTCCATCGCCGCGAGTCTTAACTCCACGTCCATGAACGGGCTACCGCGATAGCGCACGCCGTGCAGTTCGTAGTTACCGACGCGGAAGCGGGGTTGCTCTTCGAAACCGAGCTCGGGGCCGTAGGCACCGGCCGCGCCCATGGTTTGCTCAAGCACCGCGTGGGCGTGCACGTCGATGCTTTCGGCGTTGGCGAGACTCATGGGTCATTCCTGTGCTTGGTCGCGGCGCTGGTGTCGAGTTCGGCTAGCACTTCGCGACGCAGGATGCGCGTGCCGTAATGCGGTGCGCGCCAGCCTGGCGGGTCACGTCGCGACGGGCTTGGGGTCACGTCGAGCAGCTCGCCATTCAACACCACATGACGTATGCGGGCACGCTCACCGAGCACGGTGACATCCCGTGCGACATCGCCATCGACCACGATGATGTCGGCCAGCCGTCCGTTTTCGATGGCGCCGGTTTGGCCTTCGAGACCCAAGGCGAAAGCATTGGCACTGGTCGCGGCTTTGATTGCTTCAAGCGGTGTCAGACCGATGTCGTTGACAAAAACTTCGAGTTCGCGGTAATGCCATTCGCCGTAGGGCGTAATGGAAAAGCCCGACTCGGTGCCGCACAGCAAGGGCACGCCGGCGTCATAGGCGCGCTTCAACATCACGGCGCTGTCGGTGATTTCTTTCTGGAACAGCTTGCGTATGCCTTCCGACGCGCCGACCGCCGCACCGTAATCGGCGAGGTTGGCCTGAAAGGTGAAGGTCGGCACGATGGGTACGCGCTTATCGACCACCGCAGCCAAGGCTGCTTCGTCCATATAGGTCGCGTGCAGAATCATATCGAAACCGGCCAGTGCCGCATCACGCGTACTGCTCGCACCACGACAATGGCCAACCACCGGTGTGCCGAGTTCATGGGCGGTGTCGCACACCAGCTTCATTTCATCCAAGGTCCAGACCTGCACTTCGCCTTTGATCTTCTGGCGCGGGGTCAGGCCGGTGACATGTACTTTGATCCAGTCAACGCCGATTTTTATCTGACGGCGTACCTCGCGCACGATGTCGTCGCGCCCGTTAACCACCACGCCATAACCGCGCCGGCCTTCATCGGGAATAAGACGCCCGGCGGTGCCGCCGACCGAGGTCAGCAGGGCATTACCGCCGGTTCGCATGCGCGGTCCGCGCACGATGCCGGCTTCGATCGCATCACGCAGATCGACGCCGATCTCCCACAATGAGTCGGCGTCGAAAAAACCCGTTACACCGGCCGCCAGCAGCTTGCTGACATTGGCCGCGGCGATGATCGCAGCCAGTCCTTCGCGGCGGTGGAAGAACAATTCGTCGTTGGAATTCGGCTCGTCGAAACTGATGTGGCAATGGGCGTCGATGAGACCAGGCATGACGGTCAGCCCGCTGGCATCGATGCGCGACACTTCCGGAGCGGTGCCGACCTGTAAGCCGGCTTCGACGGCGATGATGCGCTCGCCTGCCACCAGCACGTCGGCACGGCGCGGTGCCTTGCCGAGGCCATCGATGACGGTGCCGCCATGGATCAAGAGTGTGGGCTGGGAGGAGGTGGTCATGGTCGCGCGCAAGCCTCAGTAGGCGACCGGCAAGGTGCGCGCACCGCGCACCCACAACGAGGCCAGCCAGTCAGTAGTGGGATCGAGACGCCGCAATGTCGGCATGCGCTCCATCACTGCTTCCAGCGCAATCGCACCCATGCGTTTGCCGAGCGCCGCACCCGGGCAGTAATGGGGGCCGTGGGCGAAGGACAAGTGATGGTGAGCGTCGCGCTGAATATCGAAGCGGTCCGGGTCATTGAAGCGGCGCTCATCGCGATTGGCGGAACTGATATAGGACAGCACATAGGAACCCGCCGGGATGCCGATGCCATACAGCTCGACATCGTGCGCGGCAGTCTGGAATACCAGGTTGACCGGTGACCAGTAGCGCAGCGTTTCCTCGATCACATTCGTGCTCAAGCTCGGCTGCGCGCGCAGCAGCTGCATGGCATCGGGATTTTCACACAGCGCAATCAGCGCGCTGCTGATCATGTGTGAAGGCGTTTCCGAGCCGCCGAAATGGGTCAGCACCGCGATGCTCAAGACCTGAATAGAGGTCAGCACGTCGCCGTCTTCCTCGGCTTTGACCAGCAGCGAGATAAAGTCATCGCCTGGGTTGACACGCCGCTCGGCAATGGTCTTGGCGAGATAGGCGCGCAGTTCGGCGACGCTCGCGCGGATGCGTTCGACATCGGCGGGGGAAAGACTCGCGCGATTGGCGGCGTTCAACAGATCCGCCGTCCAGATCTTGAAGTTCTCGCGCTGGCTGCGATCCACACCGAGCAACTCGGCGGTGACGCTGACCGGCACATAGGCGGCGAAGTCGGCGACGAAATCGAACTCGCGACCGCGCGCCATGATCTCGTCGAGCAGCGCCGTGACGATGGCCTTGATGCGCGGCTCCAAGCCACGGGTCACCGAGGGCGAAAAGGCCTGGCCGGCGAGTCTGCGCAGCGGCGTGTGCTCAGGCGGGTCCATGGCGATCAGCGAGGCCGTTTCCGGCACCGGGTCCAGATCGCCAAAGGCCTGGGTGATGAAGTCGCGCGCCGAATAGGTCTCGGGATGCAGAAAAGTGTGCTTGCAGTCGTCGTAGCGAAACAGGCCGTAGGCGTTCAGCGCCGGGATACGGTAGACCGGCGCCTCGTCGCGCAGGCGGCGATACCACGGATAGGGATCCTGTTGGACCTCGCGTAGGGTCGGATTGAATACGAGGCTGGTCATGGCGTTCCTGGCTGAGGGGGTGGCGGATCGCCGGTGCCGCCCTTGGCGGCGGCGAAGCCGGAAGCGAATAGTAAGCGCGCGTACGACTGCGTGACAAACCCAAAGCGGGCAACGCTTCGTCCTAGGCGTGCAGTTCGGCATTGCTCCGGGCCTTGTACGCTCGATCGGGTGCCCTGCCGTCGCCGCGCTCAGCCCGTACAATCCTCACGAGGTGCCGCCGCGCCTCGCGTTCAGTCACAACTATCGAGGGAGTTTCCATGGAGCCGATGCAGGGCATAAGAATTATCGACGTCACCACCAATGCTTCGGGGCCGATGGCGACCGGCATGTTGGCCGACCAGGGCGCTGACGTCATTCGTTTTGAAACCGTGGGTGCCGGCGATCCTTCGCGGCATGTAGGCGGCGTGCGCGGCGGGATGTCGGCCTACAACGCCTACATGAATCGCAACAAGCGCTCGATGGCGGTTGATCTGAAGAACGCGGCGCTGCGGCCGGCTCTGTACAAACTGATCGAGACCAGCGATGTCTTCGTGCAGAACTCGCGGCCCGGTGCGCTGGATCGCTCAGGCTACGGTTACCAGGATCTGCATCGCATCAATCCCGACCTGATCTATGTCTCGATCTCGGGCTTTGGCGCGACCGGACCAGCCGCCCATCAGCGTGTCTACGACCCGGTGATCCAGAGCGTGGCAGGATTTGCTGCCGCCCAGGGTGTCGGCGGCGAACCGGTGCTCATGAAGACCATCGCCAGCGACAAGGTCGCCGCGTTGACCGCCGCCCAGGCCATTTCATCGGCGCTGTTCGCCCGGGCGCGGGGCACCGTGCGCGGTCATCATGTCGAACTCGCGATGCTCGACGCGAGCTTGGCCTTCCTATGGCCGGAGGTCTTCTGGAACGACAGCTATGTCGGTGCCGAAGGCTTCACGCCCAAACCGCTGATCGCTACGTTCTACGAACTGCTGGCGACCACCGATGGTTTCATCACCATGATCATCGTCGGCGATGGCGAATTTGCCGGTGCGTGCCGCGTGCTCGAACTCGAACACTTATTGGATGACCCGCGCTTCACGTCCTTGACCTTGCGCTTCGCCAACTACGCACAGATGCTCGTCGAATTCAAAGCCGCCGCAAAACGGTTTTCAACCCTGGATCTGGTCGCACAACTCGAAAAGGCCGATGTGCCTTGCGCCAAGGTCAATCGTCTTGATGAAGTGGCCGACGATCCCCGTGTCAGCCACAACCACAGCGTGATCGAATATGAGCACCCGCTCGGCGGACGTATCCGTCAGGCACGCGCGCCGGCGATTTTCGATGGCGAACCGCTGGGCATACGACGCCCTGCGCCGGCGCTGGGTGAGCACACCGAGGAATTGTTGTTGTCGGTCGGTTGTTCGAGCAGCGACATCGAGGCCTGGCAGCGCTCCGGCGCCATCGGCTGACGCATGACGGCCGGGGTCAGGGCGAACCCGCAGCACGCGTCGTGACTCGTGCTACGTCAATGCGGCCGCCGGGAATACCCTGGGCGATGTCCGGGATCGCGCCGGGGTAGACCAGGCAATAGAGCGTGCGGCCGTCGGCGCCGCCGAGCTGGCAGGCAACGGCCGCATGGGGACGCACATCGACTACGGCGATGACCTCGCCCTGGGTATCGATCAGCGAAAATTGTCCGCCACCAAATTCCGCGACCCAGATATTACCGTCGACATCGAGACAGATGCCGTCCGGGATACGCTCCGGCAGTTCGGCATAGCAGCGCGCATTGGA
>JANLSI010000683.1:0-2020 GCA_031362345.1 Pseudomonadota bacterium | reverse complement strand
GCGCGTTTGCTACTCGCTCAATCCCGCCAGCCTACGACCATTGAGGACATTGCTGAACGCCGTGGCCGGTGGCGCCGCAGCGCCTGACATCGCGTGATGAATACCAACGGCAGGATCACTTGCGGATTGAAACCTAGGAGTCTCTCATGAGCATATCAGCGCCGCCCAAACAACTGTCATTTCTAGATCGCAACCTGACACTGTGGATTTTTGCCGCGATGGCGATGGGCGTCGGCCTTGGCGCGATGTTTAGCGCTGTGCCGAAGTTCATCGACAGCTTGTCGGTCGGTACCACCAACATCCCGATTGCTATCGGGCTGATCTTGATGATGTACCCACCACTCGCGAAGGTCAGGTACGAAGAGCTGCCGCAGGTTTTCAAGCACAAGAAGTTACTGGGTTTATCGCTGCTGCAGAACTGGCTGATCGCGCCGATGCTGATGTTCGGTCTTGCCGTGCTCTTTCTGCATGATTATCCCGAGTATATGACTGGATTGATTCTGATTGGTCTCGCGCCTTGCATTGCCATGGTGCTGGTTTGGAATCAGCTTGCTGACGGTGACAATCAGTATGTAGCGGCGCTGGTCGCGTTCAATTCAATTTTTCAGATTGCGTTCTTCAGTCTTTACGCCTGGTTTTTTCTGACCATCCTGCCGCCGCTGGTCGGTCTTGAGGGGCGCGTGGTCAACGTCGATTTCTGGACAGTGGCGAAATCAGTACTGATCTACCTCGGTACGCCGTTCGTGGCGGGCTTGCTCACGCGCCTTGTATTGGTTCGACGCTATGGACGGGCGTGGTACGAGGGCGTGTTTCTAGCGCGCATCGGGCCCATTACCCTCGCCGCGCTCTTGTTCACGATTGCCGCAATGTTCAGTCTCAAGGGCGCGATGGTGCTGCAATTGCCCGGCGACGTGGTGCGCATCGCGATGCCACTGACGATCTATTTCGTCATCATGTTCGTCTTGAGCTTCGCGATGAGCAAACTGATAGGCGCTGACTACCCGCGCGCGACAGCGGTCGCATTCACGGCCGCGAGCAATAATTTCGAGCTCTCGATTGCGGTTGCCATCGCGACTTTTGGTCTTGCATCGCCGATTGCTTTCGCGACGGTCATCGGGCCGCTGATCGAGGTGCCGGTGCTCATTGCCCTGGTCAAGGTTTCATTGTGGATCAGGTCGCGGTGGTTCGATGCGCCGCGCGCGCCGGCGGTGAACGCTGTTTAGCGAGTCCGGCGCAGGAAGCGCCGCCTGTGACCAGCAGCGTGGCTGTGACTAAGCACACGGGACAGACAGTGGGGCGCCTCGGCGTTTTAGGGATAACTGAACTTCGGCGACCAGCCGGCGGCGCCGGCCGGCAACAGGTCGAAGAAGTGCCAGAGGGTGCAGAAGTCATCACCGGGGCTCCATTGAGCATCCGACACGCGTGCAATGGTGGCGCCGTGGCGGTGGAACACCGAGATCCCGGGACGCCAGCCGCCGCTCTCAGAGGCATAGCCCATGTCGGCGGCGAAGCTCGTGCCCTGGTGACTCACCATCGGAAATTTCCAGGCACGACTGGCCGCAAAGGCCTGCTGCACGTCCGGCGAGTCGGGACTGGAGACTACGAAGGCGGCGCGCGAGATCACGTGCGCGTGAATGCCGTTGTAGCCATCGGCCCAGAGTGTGCACGACGGGCAAGAGCGACCCATGTTATGCACCACCATCAGATCATCGTGCGTGCCAAACAACGCCGATAGGCGTACGGGCCCAGTGGGCGACGCAAAAATATAGTCAGCGACCTCTTCGGGCTCAATCTGAGCCTGCGCCTGGCGCATCTTCTGGCGCAGGTCAGCGATCTCGCGACGGTAGCCGCTGATCATTTCGTTGCCGGTGGCGTATTACATGGGGTGCTCTGCGGCTGTGGTCACTCAGGTGGTGTAGAGGTCGTGCAATTTGACCCAGGCCATGGTCCCCGCTAGTCCAGCTTCATCGCGGCCTTTGGGTACCAAATCGAGCAACTGGTAGGCCGAGTTGAGCGGATC
>JANLSI010000649.1:0-2553 GCA_031362345.1 Pseudomonadota bacterium | reverse complement strand
ACTCAATTCATGCCGTTCGTGATCGAGCTTGTGCGCGAAACTATTGGCATTAAACGCATGCGCGCTGAGACTCGCCAGCAGAAAGAACGTCACCAGCAACGCAAGGTATTTTCTTGTCGATGCAGCCATGATTTTGCGCGTCTTTCTCGGCTGAAATTCTAGTGGGCCGCAGCGGCGCCCGAACAATACAGGCGCAGGGTAAGTCGTGGCGGATTGTAACGGAGGTCGGTCCACCTGTCGAAATTCACCGTCGCGGACAGCGCCGGTGCGTCCGGCTTAGGATGTTGCCCTGCCGGGACGTGGTTGGTCGGTCCCGTGCCCGATGGCGGGCAGCTACCGGTGCCGAGCGAGGTCCCCGCAAACCTAGCTGTGACCGGCGGCACGCTGCGCTGGACGCGGAGCTTCGCGCTGAACCTCGACGCCTCGCCCGGCGTTGCCTGGCTCGATTTGGCGCTGTCGCGAATCGCGGTGTGGTGCGCCTGAACGGCGCCCAGGTCGGCACCTTGGAAGCCTTTACCCGCACCCGCCTCGACGTGCGTGCCTCGCTTGTCATCCACGGCGAGAACCGTCTCGAAGCGGATTTGGACGACCGCCTGGGCAGCAGCGCCGTGCCGGGCGCCGAGGGACTGGCTACCCGTGCTGGCCCCGATATGTTCGAGATCACGCTCAGCGTGCCGCAGGCGACGCGCTGGTCGCCGTCGAATCCTCATCTTTACAATCTGATTGCAACCCTTGCCGAGGACGCAGTCATCGACGCCGTGTTCGTCCGCGTCGGACTGCGTGCGATCAAGGTCAAAGGCAACCGCTTCGAACTCAACGGCGCACCGCTGTTTCTGCGCGGCGTCACCCGGCACGACCTCTACGGCGCGCGCGGCTTCGTGGACAACCCGGACATGCTGCTCGAAGACTTCCAGCGCATGAAGTCGCTCGGCATCAACTTTGTGCGAACCAGCCATTACCCGCCCGACGAGCGCTTCGTGCGCATGGCGGACGCGGCCGGGATCCTGGTCTCCGAAGAGATCCCGGCGTGGGCCCGCATCGGCAATCCGTCCGTCGTCGCAACAGCACGGGACATGATGACCTCGCTGGTCGAGCGCGATTTCAACCGCGCATCGGTGATCGCCTGGTTAACGGGTACCGGTGCCGATCACGACGCGCTGCGCACTTACTTCCCGGCCGTCGCCGCCGCTGTTCGCGCGCTCGACACCTCGCGCCCGGTCTCCTACACCTTTGACGACAGCGCCGATACGCCCGCGGCGATTGCGGCCAACGGCTTTCTAGCCAGCGCCACCGGTATGGATTTTCTGTCGCAGGCCGGCTACTGGGACGCGCCGACGGTGCAAGCCATCGTACCGACCCTGCCAACGACCTTGCCGGTGTTGATCGCCGAGTGGTCGGGCAGTGAAGGCTCGAATCGCGGACCTGTGGGCAGTCCTGGATTCACCGGCTTAGGTGTCGAGCGCGTCGATCCCGAGGTAGCGGCGTGATGACGGAGCGCTATCAGGCGCAATTACTGGCGCGCACCTTCCAACCCTGGCTGCCCTACCTTTTGTCGGGCGCACCGGCGGTGGCTGGCTTCACTTACTACAACTGGCAGGATGTCCCGTCGTCGGGTGCGGCCTTCCTATTTCAGGGCCATCACCCGGCACTGCGCAACGGTCTGTACTACGAGGATTGCGCGCCGAAGTTAAGCGTGCAGGTATTCGAGGCTGTGATGCAGGCGCTTCAGCAGATCGATGGGCCGGCGCCTAGTCTGTCCGGCAGGCAGTAGCGAATAAGCCCAGGTAGCCTCCGCCAAGTGCCGATAATTCGAGGCCACACCTTCCTCGCCAACGATGGATCGTGTTAAGGCGCTTTGTTGTTTGGCTTTTTCAGATTAGCGGTCGATAGCGGCGTCGAGGGCTTCGGAAAGCGGTGCGCCCTTGATGTCGATCATGGCGAATGCCTGGTCGATCTCCTGGAGGTCGCTGGTCGTCAACTCGACATTGGCTGCCGCTAGGTTGTCGTTCAGGTGCTCGACTGTCGTGCCGCCGGGGATGGGCACTACCCATGGTCTCTGCACTAGCAGCCAAGCGAGCGCTATCTGCGCAGGCGTAATGTGTTTACGCAGCGCCATACCCGTCAGGAAATCGACGATTTTGAAGTTCGCTGCGAGTGCCTCTGGCGTGAAGCGCGGGAAATCTTTGCGCAGGTCTTGCGGGTCGTCGAAGCGCATCTCGCGGGTGATAGTGCCGGTCAAAAAGCCTTGGCCCAACGGCCCCCACGCGACGAAGCCAATGCCCAGCTCCGCGCAGACGTCGAGTTTGCTTGCCTCAGGTTCGCGCATCCACAACGAGTAATGATCCTGGATCGCTGTCAGCGGCTGCACCGCGTGAGCTATGCGCATGTTTTCGATGCTTGCCTCCGACAGACCGAAGTGCCTGACCTTACCTGCGATGATCAGGTCCTTCACTGCACCTGCTACGTCCGCCATCGGCACCGCCGGATCGACGCGGTGCTGGTTGCAAATTTTAGAAACATTTAATGACACCGATAGCTTCCATATCAGCCCTA
>JANLSI010000244.1:0-5181 GCA_031362345.1 Pseudomonadota bacterium | reverse complement strand
GGTGATGCCCTTCGGCTCGCTCGGCGGCGAACCGGTCAAGGCCTGGCTGCTCAAGCGATATTATGCGGTCGGCTATCGCGAAGCGGCCGCGACCTTGGTACTGATGCAGACCCTGCTCGCCCTCGCCGAGGCCTTGTTCGTCGCCATCGGCGCGCTGCTCGCTGCCGCGCTCGGCATCCTACCACCGTCCATCGAACAGCTCTTGAGCGGTGCGGCGCTGAGCTTGGTGGTGTTGATGGCCCTCGCCATCATTGGCCTGCATCAACGTTGGCTGCAGCATTTGCTGAGTGCCTATGAGCGCCGCTTTGGGGGTGCGCGTTATGCGGCCATCAAGGACAGTCTCACGCAAGTCGAGCAGGCCCTTGCCGATTTCGCGCGTGCCCAACCGCAGCGCTTCGCCGGCAGTACGCTGTTGTTTCTCGTCAACTGGATAGGTGGCGCGGCGGAAGTGTGGCTGCTGATGCAGTTGCTGGGGTCACCGCTGCCATTCGCCCACTGCTGGGTGGCGGAAGCGGCGGTGGTCATCATCCGCTCGCTGACCTTCTTCTTGCCCGCGCAGCTCGGCTCAGTGGAAGCCGTGACGGTCTATGTGATCGGCGCGCTCGGTGGCAGCGCCGAGCTCGGCCTCGCGCTGGCAGCCTTGCGCCGCGCGCGCGAACTAGCGTGGTCGGCGCTGGGCATAGCTGTCGGTGCCGCCTATCACCTGGATTGGCGCGCCGCCCGCAGTTGATGGTCGTCTAACCGAGCAGTCCTTGGTCTTGCGCCTCGGCCACGGCGGCCAGCACGCGCTGCACTTCCTCGGCCGTCATGCTCGCGAACATCGGCAGACAGAGGTGGCGTGCGCACAGCGTTTCGGCCTGTTCCAAGCCCGGTCCGGCCAGATGCGCCAGCGCCGGATGTTGGTGCAAGGCCTTTTCATACACTTCACCGGCGCAGATCACGCCATGGGTCTCGCGCAGCCAGCGCTTCAGGGCGGCGCGATCAACGCCATCGCGCAGCATGACCGGATACTTGTAGTAATTGGCCTGGCAATTGGCCGGCGGCGCGATGGGCCTTAGACCATAGTCACGACCCGCCAAGGCGGTGTCGTAGCGCGCCGCCCACTGCCGCCTATCCGCGACCATCTGTTCGAGATGGGTGTGATGCCGCAGGCCGATGATGGCGTGGGGCTCGGACATACGCCAATTACTGCCCAGCCGCACGTGCAGGTTCTGGTGGAAGCTGGCCTTGCCCTGATCGCGATAAATGCGCGCTTCCGTGGCCATCTCGTCATCGTCGGTCACAATCATGCCGCCCTCGGCACTGGTCATGACCTTGGTCGGATAGAAGCTGAAGGAACCGGCGATGCCGAAGGTGCCGGCGTGCTTGCCGTCCAGGCGTGAAGCATGGGCGTGGGCGGCGTCTTCGACTAGCCACAAGCCACGTTCTGCGGCGAGCTTGACGATGGCCGGCATGGCATCGGTCACGATGCCGGCGATGTGCACGACCATGATGCCGACCGTGTTGGGCGTCAGCTTGCGCAGGATCTCCTCGGGCGTGACCGACATGGTGCGCTGGTCGCTGTCCATGAGTATGGGATTGCCACCGGCGGCGATGACGGCGGTGGCGGTGGCCATGAAGGTGTCGGCCGGCACCAGCACATCGCGTCCAGCGACGGCTAGCACACGCAGGATGATTTCCAACGAACTGGTACCGCTGTTGACTGCGATGGCATGCTTGGCGCCCGCCAGCCGCGCGAACTCGGCCTCGAATTGTTCGCCGTATTGTCCCAGGGTGAGCTGGCCGTTGCGCAAGACCTCGTCGATGCGCTCGGTGATCCAGCGCCGATCTTCGGCCGTGAAGTCGATGCGGATGGGCGGCACGGGCAAGCGCAGCGCACCGGAGTCGAAGGTAGAAGCCATGGGATTTCCGTCAATTGTCGCAATGAAATTTGTGGCGCGATGATGGCCGAGCGTGGGCGTGCCGTCGATTGCTATGCGCGGCGCAGGTCCATGAAACCGCCAGGTTCAAGATCCAGGGCGCGCAGGCGCGCCGCTACCGCCGGGCTCAGCAGCGCGGCGAATTCGGCTTCGTTGAAATAGCCCGGCATGGCGGCGGCGACTTCCGCATTGCGGCTCACCGCCGGATGGAGGTGGATCTCCACCGCGCCGGCCGGCAGCCGGTCCAGAAACCCGAGCAGACAAGCTTCGTCGACCCGTCCGCTATCGCGCACGCCCAGCAGCCAATCGTTATGGGCGAGACCGGCGCGACGCAGACGTAAGGCCATCAAGGCTAGCCAGGGCGCGAGCAGTACGCCGGGCAGACCAGCCAGCGCCCACGGTTCGCGCGGCAGGCGCACGGCGGCGGCGCCAGGCGGCAGATTGCGCAGGATTTCGCTCAGCACCGACGGGTGCAGGTGCATGTGGTTGTGCGCATCGACGTGGTCAAGGGTGAGTCCGGTGGCGTGAAAGGCAGCGAATTGCGCCGCGATTTCGCGGCCGAGCTCGCGCCGTGCAGCACGATGGAAGAACCAGCGTAACGCCGCAGCCAATAAATCGTCCGGGAAGCGCCCGTCAGCATCCACCAAGTGCGGAATTTCGGTCGGCGGCAGTAGCGCGCGGCCCTGCACTACGGTCAGGTGCAAGCCGACCCGCAGACCCGGCAGGCGGCGCGCGCGGGCGATGGCATCGGCCGCCGCCGGCGCGGCGACCATCAGGCTCGCGCTGCGCAGCACACCATCACGAAAGCCACGTTCGACCGCTTCGTTGATCGCGACGCTGAAGCCGAAATCATCGGCAGTGATGACGATACTGCGCATGGACACTCAAAGACGACGAGCTGCGGGGCGACGAGTTTACTATGGCGCGCGGCGCAAGGCGCCGGCAGCTCTGTGCGATTAAAGTCACAGCCACGAGCAACACTACCAAGGGCGCCCTGTTCGTCGCGGTCGCATCCCAAGGCAGTCGGATCTACCATGGCTGCTGGTGGTCGCAATGGTGACACCCTTCCAGGGGAGATGGACGACATGCAGCAGCCTGCCTGCAAATGCAGCGCAAGCCTTGGCGCCGACACACCGCGCGCAACGGCGCGAGCCTGACGGTGTCCGCCACCGGTACCAGCTTGCCCGTCGGCCGCGCCGCGCCAGCCGTGACCAGCGCGCGCGTGCGTTTTTTCCACGGCAACTCAAGCATGGCCATGCGCATGCGTCAGGTCGACTGGGCGGGCACTGAATTCGGTGCGCCCGAGCAGTGGTCCCATGCCATGCGCACGGCACTGGGCCTGTGCCTGGGCTCGCACCTGTCCAGTTGCATTTATTGGGGTCCACAGCATCTGCTGCTCTACAACGATGCCTTCGCCTCGCTAATCGGCACCAAGCATCCTGCGGCTTTGCTGCAGCCCGCCGAGGTAGTGTGGCCTGAAGTATTCGAAGTGATGCAACCACTACTGCGCGCCACCCTCTATGGCGGCGAATCTTCCGGCACCGAAGACGCGCCGAATTTCATCAACCGCCGCGGCTATCTCGAAGAGTTCTACTCCACTTACAGCTACGCGCCCATCATCAACGAACACGACGTCATTGAAGCGGTGTTCGTGACCGTGCCCGAGACGTCGACACGGGTGATCGCCGAGCGTCGCCTGCACACCCTGCAACGCTTGGGCCTGAGCACCCGTCGCGCGCGACGCAGCGAAGAAACCTTGCGCGTCGCGGCCGAAGTCATTGCCGAGAATTCCTATGACGTGCCGTTTGCCGCGCTTTATCTGTGCGATGAGGACGGCGAGCAGGCGCAATTGTGCGCGGTCGCCAATATCGACGCCGATCAGCCGCTGAGTCCGTCCTTATTGCGCGCCGACAGCGATTGCGCACTCGCCCATTTCGTGACCCGCGAGCCGCGTCCATTATTGCAATTCCTCGATGTCACGCCGACCATGCAGCCCCTACCGCTGGGCGCGTGGCGGATTCCGGCCCAGCAGCTCGCCGTGCTGTCGCTGGCCTCACCCGATACCCGCGCGCCGCGTGCGGTGGTGGTAGCCGGCGTCAGTCCACACAAGCGCCTGGACGATGACCACATTACTTTCTTCCGCATGCTGGCCGATCAGATCATGCGCGCACTCGGCGAAGCCTTCGCCCATCAGCAGGAAGACGATCGCATCAAGGCACTGCAGACCCGCGCGCGTGTCGCCCAGCAGGAAGAACGTCTGCGCATCGCACGCGATCTGCATGACACCCTGCTACAGAGCGTGCAGGGCATGCAGTTCATGCTTGAGGCCGGGCTCGACAAAGTGCGCGCCGGCGATCCGGCAGCCGCTGATCTCTTCACACGCGCGCTAGCAGCCTCTGGCCATGCGGTGGCCGAGGGCCGTGAAGTGTTATCGCTGTTGCGATCGTCCTCCCATGGCGTCTATGAACTGTCGGCACGACTCGACAATCTGTGCGCCGAGCTCACCACCGAGACCGATGCTCGCTGCGTGGTGGAAATCGAAGGCGCCGAGCGCAACGTCAATCCCAGCGTTTCGAGCGAGATCCACGTCATCTGTCGCGAAGCCGGCCTCAACGCCGTGCGTCACGCCCATGCCCGCGTGATCCGCATCGCGGTCCTGTTTGGCGACGAGTTGGTGATCGAGATCAGCGATGACGGTACCGGTATCCGCGAAGAATTCATGAACAGCGGCCGACCTGGCCACTACGGTATCCGTGGCATGCGCGAACGCGCCGCCACCATCGGCGCGCGCCTGCAAATGTTGCGACGCGAAGGTGGCGGGACTGCGGTAAGATTGACCCTGCCGGGTTCTTCGGCCTATTTGGAATAGAGGACTGCACGTGTTGGCACAAAACCCTAGCCCTGCTGCGATCCGCGTCATGTGCGTGGATGACCATCCGATTTTTCGCGAAGGCCTGTCGGCGGTACTCGCCAACGACGCCGGCTTTGAACTGGTGGCCGAAGCCGGCACCGGCGAAGAGGCGATTGAGATATTCCGCGAATGCCGTCCCGATGTGACGCTCATGGACCTGCGCCTGCCGGGCATCTCAGGCTCCGAGGCAATCACGGCCATCCGCGCTGAATTTCCCGACGCGCGCATCGTGGTACTGACCACCGAGACCGGCGATGTACCCATGCAACGCACGCTCAATGCCGGCGCCAAGGGCTATGTGCTGAAGGGCATGGCGATGTCGGAATTGCTGGACATCATCCGCAGTGTGCA
>JANLSI010000242.1:0-5500 GCA_031362345.1 Pseudomonadota bacterium | reverse complement strand
GTGCCCGAAGGCGTGCCTGGACAGCGGTCGAGGCGGTCGACGACACCATCGCCATCGCTATCGAGGTCCGGTGCCATGGCGGGCGCGACGCGGACCGCCGCTGGACGTACTTCATTGCTGGCAACGGCGGTCGTGGTGGTCGATTCGCGCTCGTGACAGGCCAGCGCACCTAGCAGGGCGCCGACACCGACACCCGCGCCTATCGGCCCGGCAGCGAGGCTGATGATGGCGGCTGAGCCACCACCGATTACGCCACCCACCGCAGCGCAGAAGGGATCGATGCCGCCGCTGGAGCGACCGCCCTGTGAGGCACAGCCGGCCATGCCGACCACCAGAATGGTGGAGAACAGTACACGCAAAAATTGAGCTTTCATGATGCTTTCCTCTTCGATACCGCCGCTCTGGCCGCCACTCGAATTTGAGTTAAATACGGTGATTAGATCGCGGGCCGTGCTCAACCGCTGTCTTGACAGCGGCGAACGGCTCGCGGGGAAATTCCATCGTCGTATCCTGCGGCGATGGAATCTGCTCCGTACTTAGATTCTGGTCCCAGGCTATCCTGCCATCGGTGCGTTGGCATACATTGATGATCGCGCGCCGGTGCACCTAGGGTGCTGACGGTAGCCCCACCAGCAAGTCCGACAACTCGTCGGCGTGCTTTTCTTCGACCAACAGGATGTCGCGCAATAGCTGGCCGGTCGTTGGGTCGCCGTCACCGAGGTACTCAATCATTTCCCGATAACTGTCTATGGCAATGCGTTCGGCGACCAGGTTTTCCCTGATCATCTCTACCAGCGTGGCGGCGGCAACGTATTCCGCGTGACTGCGCGAGGTCAAACCATCGGGGTCGAAATCGGGTTCGCCGCCCAGTTGCACTATCCTTTCTGCGATTCGGTCAGCATGTCCTTGCTCTTCGTTGGAGTGCACCAGGAACTCGTCGGCCACGCTCTTGGCGTGGATGCCGCGCGCCATGAAATGATGACGGCGATAACGTAATACACACACCATCTCGGTAGCTAAGGCCTCATTCAGGAGCTTCAACACCTCGATGCGATCTGCGGCATAGCCGGCCGTGACCGCGCCTTCATCCAGATGGGTGCGGGCTTGCGCACGCAGGGTCTTCACGTCGGTGAGGGTTTGTTTGCTGTTCATATCTCGCTCCATAGTTTGAGGGTGGAATGCCGTCGATTGCGTGTCAGGTGTCGAGGCGCACTGCGGCCTGCTCGTGCATATGCTGTTGGTCGAGCCGCACTGCGCTCCCATGGCGCGCTTCCACCGTCTGCCAGTCAATCACCTGCCACCAGTCATGCAGGTAGGTCGGGCGACGGTTCTCGTGCTTGAGGTAATAAGCGTGTTCCCACAGGTCGTTCACCAGCAGCGGTTGATAGCCGCGCGAGAGCGGGTTGTCGTGTTCGCTGGTGGTCATGATGCGTAGACCTGTGGCGGGGGACGGTCCTGTCACCAACCACACCCAGCCGACGCCGAAATGCTTGGCGCCGGCTTGCTCGAACTGCGTCTTGAAGGCGTCGATGCTGGCGAAATCCCGGTCGATAGCTGCAGCTAGCGCGCCGCCCGGCGACCCGCCGCCGGTAGCGGACATCGAAGTCCACAACAGACTGTGATTGAGATGACCACCGGCTTGGCGGCGAATATCCGTGCGTATCGCGTCCGGCACTTTGCCCAAATTAGTCAACAGCCATTCCGGTGTTTTGTCGCGTAGCGTTGCCGGCGCGGCGGCCAATGCCGCGTTGAGCGCCTTGACGTAGGCGGCGTGGTGCAGGTCGTGATGGAGCGTCATTGTGCGCGCGTCGATGCACGGTTCCAAATCATCAACGGCATAGGGCAAGGGCGGTAGTTGGTGTGGCATGAAGAGGGCGTCCTGTCGTAATTGGGGTGTGATGCGCAGGCCAGGACTATGTTGGGTCGCCGGCGCGAAATCTGTTCGATCTACCGCTTACACGCCCGCCCTCAAGCAGCTGCGGATTCTGTGCGGTGCCAGACGGAGAGCGCCGGGCCGGCATCGTATATAAGGGGGTGTCTGTGACGATTTCTCGTGCGCCGCAAGTCGCGCATCGCTTAAACCCCGTGCGGCGCATGTCGGTGGCGGAACACGGCACCGTCAGCCGGCGCACACACGTGGCTTAGTGAGGCAATGGCGGCAGGACGTCGCTGGCGGTGCTGTCCGAATAGCAAACCGGACTGCCTCGACCTGCGATGAATGGAACAAGATGACGCGTAAGAGCCCGATTCGTGCCATGGCGCAAGCTGCGGCTGTCCGTGTCTACCGGTGGCGCGCTGCTTTCCTGCGGCGGCGCGACCAGGACAACCCGCCGCCACTGCGCGCCGAATTGTTCAACGCCGACCAGATGGAACAGCACGGGCAGGTCTTGGCGCGCGCCCATGTCTTGGATGGCGCTGGCACACCCGGTGCTCTAGTGCGACGTCTGGAGGCCAATGAGGCCGTCCTGGGTAATACCTGTGGCTTGCTCATGACGGCCGTCAAAGCTCATCTGCCGATTGCACCCGCCGGCGAATGGCTGCTCGACAACTATTACCTTATCGAAGATCAGATCCGCACCGCGCGACAGCATCTGCCCAAGGCTTACAGTCGCGAGCTGCCATGTCTGGCGCAAGGCCCGTCGCGCAGTCTGCCGCGGGTTTACGATCTCGCGCTTGCGGCGATTTCCCACGGCGACGGCCGCATCGATGGCGAAGCACTGCATCGCTTCGTAGCGGCTTACCAAACCATCACGCCCTTGACGCTCGGCGAACTGTGGGCGATTCCGATCATGTTGCGCCTCGCACTCATCGAGAATCTGCGGCGCGTGGGCGCGCGCATCACGGCCGCGCGCCTGCACTTGAATCAGGCCCACAAGTGGGCCAGTCAGATGTTGGACGTAGCGGAACGCGACCCCAAGAGTCTGATCCTGGTGATCGCCGATATGGCGCGCTCCGATCCGCCCATGGTCAGCGCCTTCGTCGCCGAACTGGCGCGTCACCTGCAGGGCCACGGCTCAGCGCTGGCGCTGGCCTTGAACTGGATAGAACAGCGGCTCGCCGAGGCGAGCCTGACTATCGAACAATTGGTGCAGGCGGAAAATCAGCAGCAGGCCGCCGATCAGGTTTCCATCAGCAGAAGTATCGGCAGTCTGCGGTTCCTCGGCGCGATGGACTGGCGGAGCTTTGTCGAGACTCGCAGTCTGGTCGATCAGACCCTGCGCAGCGACCCACAAGGCGTGTACGCCGCCATGGATTTCGCCACCCGCGATCGCTATCGACACGTCATCGAGCGGCTGGCACGTGGCGCACACCGCGACGAAGTGGCGGTCGCCAGCGCTGCCGTCGAATTGGCGCGCCGCGCTGCGCTCGACACGCCACACCAGCCGCACCGCGCGCACCTGGGCTTCTATCTGATTGACGAAGGTCTGCCCACACTCGAAGTCAGGATAGGGTTGCGCGTATCCGCCACCGTGCGCTTGCGTCGCATATTGGCGCGCAAGCCCTTGACCCTGATGCTGAGCGCCCTCGCGGTCATCACCCTCGTATTCGGTGCTGTATTAATGATGCAGGCACGGCGTGACGAGGTGCACGGCTGGCCACTGGCGCTAGTCGCGGTAGCGGTATTGCTCGGCGCCAGTCAATTTGCATCGGCCATGGTCAACTGGTTCGTGACCTTGATAGCCGTACCCCGCCTGCTACCGCGCATGGACTACAGCCGTGGCGTGCCGCGTGAGATACGGACTCTGGTGGTGGTGCCGACCATGCTCGATGACCTGCCGGGTATCGATGCGCTGCTGGAAACCATCGAGGTGCATTTCCTCGGCAACCAGGACCCCCAAGTGCATTTCGCGCTGCTCACCGACTTCGCCGACGCCGCCAGCGAATCCCTCGCCGAGGACGAACCCCTGTTGCGCCGCGCGCGCAATGGCATCGAAGCCTTGAACGAAAAATATCGCAGCGGCGATGGCGAAAGGTTCTTTCTGCTGCACCGGCCACGGCGCTGGAATGCGGGCGACGGGGTATGGATGGGGTTCGAGCGTAAACGCGGCAAGCTCGCCGATCTGAACGCCCTGCTGCGCGGCGCCGAGCGGCCCTTATTCGCCTTGCAGGTCGGCGACATCGGCGCCTTAGCGCCCATACGCTATGTCATCACCCTCGACACCGACACCCAGTTACCGCGCGACGCGGCGCGCGCGATGATCGGCACCCTCGCCCATCCGCTCAACCAGGCACGCTACGACCCCGCCCGGCGACGGGTCACGGGCGGCTACGGCATCCTGCAGCCGCGCATGGCCACCAGCCTCGCGGCGGCCAATCGTTCGCATTATGCGCAGCTGCGCAGCTGCGAACCTGGCATTGACCCCTATACGCGCGCAGCCTCGGATGTCTATCAGGATTTGTTCGGCGAAGGGTCGTTCATCGGCAAGGGCATCTACGACGTCGATGCCTTCGAGAGCGCACTGGCAGACCGCCTGCCGGTGAATCGCATCCTGAGTCATGATCTGCTGGAAGGCTGTTACGCGCGCTCGGGACTGCTTAACGATGTCTTTCTGTTCGAGGATTACCCGGCCAGCTATGCCGCCGACGTGCGGCGCCAACAGCGCTGGATACGCGGCGACTGGCAGATAGCCCACTGGCTGCTACCGTGGGTGCCCGCGCTCGATGGTCAAAGACTAGGCAATCCCCTAGCGGCCTTGTCGCGCTGGAAAATCGCCGACAACCTGCGCCGTCATCTCGCCCATATCGCCCTGCTCGTATTGCTGGTATTCGGCTGGACGGCGCTGCCGGCAACCGGCGCGTGGACCATGACCGTGCTCAGCATCGCACTGCTGCCGCCGGCCTTGATGACCCTGCTCGATGTCAGTCGCAAATCCCCCCACGAGCTGGTCGGCGGGCATCTGCTCGTTAGCGCGCGCGCGAGCCGACACCGCTTCACGCTGGCCGGCTTCTATCTCATGTGCCTGCCCTATGAAGCGCTGTTCACCCTTGAGGCGATGCTGCGCACTGCGTGGCGCATGCTGGTCTCGCAACGCGCCTTGTTGGAATGGCAGATCTCGACCACAACTGTGGCAAACGGTCAGGCGGACCTGGGCGCGACCTATCGACGCATGTGGATAGCGCCCGCCACGGGCGTCGCAGTATTGGCCTGCGCGGCCTTGCGCCCGGCGGTTGCGGTCAGCGCCGCACCGCTGGCCTGTCTGTGGCTCGTGGCACCGCTGCTTGCGTGGTGGCTGAGTCGGCCGCTAGCACGCCGTGCGCCACCCTTGAGCGCCGAGCAGACGCTCTTCCTGCGCCGCATCGCACGCAAGACCTGGGCCTTCTTCGAGCGCTGGGTCGGCCCCGCCGATCACTGGCTGCCGCCGGACAATTATCAGCAGGAGCCGGGCCCGCTTATTGCCCATCGCACCTCGCCGACCAACATCGGCCTCAGTCTGCTCGCCAATCTGGCGGCCACCGACTTCGGTTTCATTTCCACCGGCACCCTGCTGGAACGTACCGC
>JANLSI010000592.1:0-2606 GCA_031362345.1 Pseudomonadota bacterium | reverse complement strand
GATCATCGACATAGAAAGCGGCGGCTTGATGCGGGTTCTCGCCATAGCGCAAAGTCTGCGAGAGACGACCGTGAATGTGTAGGTCGGCCGGGAAGGTCGGTGCTTCATTGGCACCAAGATAGGCGGCGATGGCGCTGTCATAGGCGGCGGTATGGGCAAAGGCCTTGGCAGCCAGACGATAACGGGTGGCGTCGCCGATGCGACCGTCCTTGTCCAATTCGTCAAGCAGCCCCGCATAGTCGGCTGGGTCACACACCACGCTCACACGCACATGATTCTTGGCCGCCGCGCGCAGCAGGCTCGGGCCGCCGATGTCAATGTTCTCGATGGCTTGCGACAGGGCGCAATCGGGTCTGGCGATGGTGGCGCGGAACGGATAGAGATTGACGATCACGAAATCGATGTTGTCGATGCCATTCGCCGCGAGCGCTGCGTCGTCGACGCCGGGTCGCGCGAGAATACCGCCATGAATACGTGGGTGCAGGGTCTTCACCCGCCCGTCCATCATCTCGGCCTGACCGGTGTGAGCCGACACATCGACCACGGCTAGGCCGGCCGCGCGCAAGGCCGCGGCCGAGCCACCCGTGGAAAGTAAACGCAGGTCATGACGTACGAGTCCGCGTGCGAGTTCTTCCAAACCTTGTTTGTCCGAGACGCTGATCAGCGCCCAGCGCTGTGACTTGCCCGCCGTCATGATTATTTGCCGAGTCCGTACTTTTGCAGCTTGGTGCGCAAGGTGGCGCGATTGATGCCCAGCACTTGCGCTGCCTTGGTGATGTTGCCGCGCGTTTCGCCCATCACGATTTCGAGCAAGGGCTTTTCCACCTGGGCGATCACCAGTTCGTAAAGTTCGGCCGCCGGTTGGCCGTTCAGATCTTCGAAATACCGTTGCAAGGACAGACGCACCTGATGGGCGAGCGGTTGCTCAGTGAGCCGTGCGGTGGTGCGTGCGACATTCATGCGGCTTGCTCCCATGCCTTGTCCCTAGCGAGGGCCGCGAGCCACACAAGTTGCGCGGGGGCGGTCTCGATGCAGTTGAAATCCATTCGTTGAGCGGGCGCACGGCCAGCCGTGGCGAGGTACCAGCCGATATGCTTGCGCGCGATACGCAGGCCGGCCTGAGCTCCGTAATGGCCGTGCAGCGCGCTGACATGTTCAATCATCACCGCGACACGTTCGATAAATGACGGTGCCTGCCAGACCAGGCCGGCGCGGGCGGCCTTGATCTGAGCAAAGAGCCACGGATTGCCATAGGCGGCACGGCCAATCATCAAACCGTCCGCACCGGTCAGCGCCAATACCGCAGCGGCCTGGGCGGGACTCGTGATATCACCGTTGGCAATGACCGGTATGCGCACTGCGCATTTGATCGCGGCGATGGTCGCGTACTCGACCGGCTCACGATAGGCGCAGGCGCGCGTGCGACCGTGCACGGTGAGGGCCGCAATGCCGGCGTCTTCAGCGATCTGCGCGATGCGCACGCCATTGCGCTCGGCGGGGCTCCAACCGGTGCGTATCTTCAAGGTCACGGGAATCGAAACCGCGCCACACACCGCGCTGAGAATGTTCGCGACCAGTATTTCATCACGCAACAAGGCCGAGCCCGCCGCACGGTTGCAGACCTTCTTGGCCGGGCAGCCCATGTTGATGTCGACGATGTCGGCACCGAGCAAAGCCGCGCGCCGCGCGGCGTCGGCCATCATCTGTGCTTCGCTGCCAGCGATCTGGATCACGCGCGGTGTCGCTTCGCCATCGAGAACCAGACGCGAGCGCGTTTTGTCGGTGTGCCACAGACGTTCGTCGCTAGTGACCATTTCGGCGACCGCGTAATCGGCGCCTAAGCGCCGGCACAACAAACGGAATGGTCGATCGCTGACACCGGCCATGGGTGCCAGGATCAGGGGCTCGATGAATTGGTGAGGACCAATATTCACACTGCGTTCGGCGACTGCGCTCACACCTCAGGTTGGCGTTTGATGCGGGTGGTAGCGACAACAAGGCCGGCACGCTTACAGCAGCGTGATGACATGGGCAACCCCCTCGCAATGCGTTTCGCAACGAGGCACGTCTTGCTGCGCGCTCGCCGTCACGAGCGATGGATGATAGCCAGATTCAGGACGTCGAGAAAGGCTTGACGGGCGCCCGTCGTAAGCGCCCACGCTGGTGTGGATCGCTTGCACCGCCAGGTTGGGCAGTGGGGCCGGACGGTGCGCCGCCGCTACAGAAAAGTGAACTCGAAGCTCACCGCATTGCTGGCACTGCCGGCCAGCTCGAGGACGATGTAGACCGGTCGGTCCGAGGGCATGCCTGCGGCTAGCGCAATGCTTTGGTCGAGATACTCGCTGGGCTGGAACTGGCGCGCCGAGAGGACGTTACCGGCAGCGTCGCGCAGACGTAGGTCGATGACCGGGTAAGGGCTCGGTGTCTGGGCGTTGTTGACGATGGTGGCGTTAACCAGCAGCGCATCGCGATAACTTGGGTGTTCGCGCACATCGCGTGCCAGCAAGTGCACGCTCGACGCTGCTTCGCGTCGTTCCAGGCACGGCAGTCGCGCGCACAGGCTGTCGATGAGCCACGCGGCGGCCGGCACCTGCACCAGCAGTGGC
>JANLSI010000583.1:0-11702 GCA_031362345.1 Pseudomonadota bacterium | reverse complement strand
ATCGTCGGTTTGCCCGGTGACACCGTGCGCTATGCCGACAAAGTCTTGTACATCAACGAGCAGCGCGTCGATTCGGTTTCAGAAGGAACCTACGTTGGGGTACGATCGGCGGCGTCCCAAACTGGCGCGATGATGTTCAAGGAACACTTGGGCGAGGTAGACCACGACATCATTCTGACGGCGGGCGCCGGCTCGCCTAACGGCGAGTTCAAGGTGCCGGCCGGACACTTCTTCGTGCTGGGTGACAATCGCGACAACAGCCGTGACTCACGCTACTGGGGTTACGTGCCAGACCGCAATCTGGTTGGTCGCGCGTTCTTCATCTGGATGAACTGGGACAGTGGGCCGGATCTGAAACGCATCGGCTCCATTATTCACTGACAGATTGGGGGTAGGCTATGCATTCGAAACGACGCCAGCGCGGCATTACTTTGAGTGGCCTCATCATGGGCTGCATCGTACTCGGCTCGGCAGCCCTGCTGGCCATGAAGATGTGGCCGCTCTACAACGAGAAGATGAAGGTCGATCAGGCCATGGCACATCTTGAGGCCAATCCAGCCGCGCCACGCATGGGCAAAGCAGAAATAGTTCAGGCGCTAATGCGCCAGTTTGATGTGAGCGACGTCGATCGCTTTGATACGCCGAGCTTGACCAAGGTCGTGACGGTCGGCAAGAAAAAGGGCACGGCCATCAAGGTAGTGATGATGGAGTACGAGATTCGCGCCCCGTTTTTTGGCAATCTCGACATCATCATGAACTACCGCAACGTGAAGGAGTTCGGTCCTGTCAGGACCGACGAATAGCGATCGTCTTGCAGCAAACGGCTGGTAAAGTCCTGCGCACCCTGGGCTATGCATTCGAGGATGAAAGTCTACTGACGCGCGCACTGACCCATCGCAGTGTCGGCGGGCGGCACAACGAACGTCTGGAATTTCTGGGCGACGCCTTGCTCGGCATGGTCGTTGCTCATTATCTCTTTGCTACCTATCCCGACGCCGACGAGGGTCAATTGACGCGAACCCGCGCGACCCTGGTCAATCGTGAAAGTCTCGCCGACGTGGCGCGTGGTCTCGACCTTGGCGATCTGATTCGTCTCGGCGAGGGAGAATTGAAGAGCGGTGGCTGGCGTCGCGATTCGATTTTGGCCAACGCGGTGGAAGCGCTGCTCGGCGCCATTTATCTCGACGGCGGCATGGAGGCTTGTCGACGCACCGTGCTGCGTCTGCTCGAATCGCGCCTCGCCGACATCGACCCGGACAGCACCAGCAAGGATGCCAAAACCGCGCTGCAGGAATTTCTACAGAGCCGGCGTCGCTGCCTACCGGAGTACAAAACCATGGATATTTCAGGCCCCGCCCACCAACAGATATTTACAGTCAGCTGCCTGGTCGACAGCCTGCCGGAGCCAGTGGTGGCGAATGGCTCGACCCGGCGCAAGGCCGAACAGGCTGCCGCCCGCGCTACGCTTGACCTGCTGAATCCGCGATGAGTATCGGCAACGAACGCTGCGGACTGGTAGCCATCGTTGGCCGCGCCAACGTCGGCAAGTCGACACTGCTCAATGCCATCCTTGGTCAGAAACTCAGCATCACCTCGCGTAAGCCACAGACCACCCGTTATCAAATCCTCGGCGTGAAGACCGTCGACGCAACCCAATTGGTCTTCGTCGATACACCGGGCTGGCAGCGCCACCCCAAGAATGAACTGAACCGCATGATGAACCGTCAGGTACGTCACGCGCTCGGTGACGTCGATCATGCCGTGCTGGTGACCGATGCCCGCTACTGGCAGGCCGACGATCAAGTCGTCTACGACATGCTGACGCAGGCCGAACTGCCTATCGTGCTGGCACTCAATAAACACGATTTGCTCAAATCAAAATCCGATTTACTGCCGCTGATAGCGCAGCTCGGCACCGAAAAAAACTTCGCAGCGATCATCCCCACCTGCTCGCGCAGCGGGTCGGGCGTTGCAGATCTGGTGCAGGAATTGAGCAAGGCCATGCCCGAACGTGCTCACCTGTATCCGCACGATCAAATCACGGACCGGCCAGAGCGCTTCTTCGCCAGCGAAATTATCCGCGAAAAAACCCTACGCTTTCTCGGCGACGAACTGCCTTATCGCACCACGGTGCTGATTGACGAATTCAAGGATGAGGACAACGTCACGCGTATTCTCGCCACCATCTGGGTGGAGCGGGATAGCCAGAAATCGATCGTCATTGGTAAAGATGGCGCGCTCTTGAAACGCATTTCGGTAGAGGCGCGGCAGGATCTCGAGCAACTGCTCGAACGCCATGTCTATCTGCGGGTGTGGGTGAAGACCCGGCACGGTTGGACCGACAGTCCCGCAGCGATGCAGCCCCTCGGTCTTGGCGACTGAGGCGGTGGCAGAGCACACAGGCGCCCATGCCAGCCTATCCCGCCGGCGATGACGGCTATGTGCTGCATAGCAGACGCTATGGCGAAACCAGCCTTATCGTCGATTTTCTGACCCGCGAACGAGGACGGGTAGGGGCGGTGGCACGCGGTGCGCTGCGACGCAATTCGGTGCTGGCCGCCAGCCTGCAACCCTTGATTCCCCTGCGGCTGACCTTTGGTGGACGCACAGAACTGCTTAACCTGACCCGTGCCGAGGCGCTCGCACCGGCGCCCATGCTCGCCGGGGAACGACTCTATTGCCTGTTCTACGTCAACGAATTGGTCATGCGCCTGACCGCCACCCACGACCCCAATCCAGAACTCTACGCGGTCTATGCGGACGCGCTCGCGGCGCTGGCCGGTGCGTGCGGTGTCGAAGCGCTGCTCAGGCGCTTCGAGAAGCAACTGCTTGACACGCTGGGTTTCGGCCTGCAACTCGATAGCGAGGCCGGCAGCGAAGTAGCGCTGGAAGCGGAGGGCAGCTACCACTATGACGTCGAGTGTGGGCCGCTGCGTTGTGGCCCCGAAAGCAGCGGTATCCGGGTGCACGGGGCCACGCTGCTGGCCCTGGCGAGCGCGGACGAACTCTCGCCACGCGCCCTGCGCGAAGCCAAGTTCCTCATGCGTCACGTGCTCAACCACCACCTCGACGGCCGAGCGCTTACCTCGCGCAAGCTGTTCGAGGCGCAGCCGAGCGGAAAGCCGTAGAATTGGCGGCCGGTTTTTCCATCACCAATCCGTCACTGCACAACGACAGACTAGCCATGAACCTCGGAGTTAATATCGACCACGTCGCGACCCTGCGTCAGGCGCGGCTTACGCCCTACCCGGACCTCGCCATCGCGGCGCGTGCCGCCGAGGTTGGCGGCGCCGACAGCATCACCATTCACCTGCGCGAGGATCGCCGCCACATCCAGGACGCCGACGTGCACCGCTTGCGGCGCTCGCTCGCCGTGCCGATGAATCTCGAGATGGCGGGCACTCATGAAATGGTCGCTATCGCCAGCGCTGTGCGGCCATGGGCTTGCTGCATCGTGCCCGAGCGACGCGCCGAGCTGACTACCGAAGGCGGTCTCGACGTGCTCGCCGCCTACGAGCAGCTGGGTCCCTTATGCGCACATCTGGCGCACGCTGGTATCGAGGTCGCGCTGTTTATCGATCCCCATGACGCCCAGATCGACGCTGCTGCGCGCCTCGGCGTGGCCGCCATCGAACTCCACACAGGCGGCTATGCCGACGCGCCGAACGAGCGCGTGCGTGGTGAACAGCTCGAACTGCTGCGCGCGGGTGCGACCCGCGCTGCGACCGCAGGTCTCATCGTCAATGCCGGCCATGGTCTGCACTATGAAAATGTCGCACCGATCGCCGCCATCGCGGTCATGCGTGACCTCAACATCGGACACTCGATCGTCGCGCGCGCGCTGTTCGTTGGCATGACTGCCGCTGTGGAGGAAATGAAGATAGCGATGCACGAAGGACAATCATGATCCGTGGCATCGGTATCGACATGGCTGAGATCAAGCGCTTCAGCGCAAGCTACCAACGTTTCGGCATGCGCTTCCCGGAACGCATCTTGGCCGACAGCGAACTGCGTGACTTCGCCCGCGCCCGCAACCCAGGCCGCTTTCTCGCCATGCGCTTCGCGGCCAAGGAAGCGACGTCGAAAGCCTTAGGCACGGGTTTTCGCCAGGGCGTCGCACCGCGACAGATGTATGTCGTGCATTCGCCCAGCGGCAAGCCCAATCTGGCGGTATCCGGCCAGGCCGCACGGCTGTTCGAGACCTTGGGCATCAACGCCAGCCATATCTCACTCACCGACGAAGGCGGCTTTGCTGTTGCCTTCGTCGTACTCGAATCGAACTGAAATATGGCAGCGCGACGGCCATCCGCGCCTGACGCGGTCGTTGCCCGCCATGCTCAAGCGCACGGAGTGCGCGCAATAGTTCACCCCACTTAAGCCCCACACAGCGCAGCAGACCATGTCAGACAGTCACTCGGAAATCCCGCGCCGGCGCACCTTTGCCATTATTTCGCATCCCGACGCCGGCAAGACCACAGTCACCGAAAAGCTGCTGCTGCTCGGTGGCGCGATCAACGTCGCGGGCACGGTCAAGGCGCGCAAGAGCAACCGCTATGCGACCTCTGACTGGATGGAGATCGAAAAGCAGCGCGGCATCTCCGTGACATCTTCGGTCATGCAGTTCGATTATCGCGAGCGGGTCATCAACCTGCTCGACACGCCGGGCCACGAGGACTTCTCTGAGGATACCTACCGCACCCTCACCGCAGTTGACTCCGCGCTTATGGTGATTGACGCAGCACGCGGCGTCGAAGAGCGCACCATCAAGCTGCTGGAAGTCTGTCGGCTGCGCCACACGCCCGTCATCACCTTCGTCAATAAACTCGATCGCCATGCGCGCGATCCGCTCGACCTGCTCGACGAAATCGAGACCGTGCTCAAGATCAAATGCGCGCCGGTGACCTGGCCGCTAGGTTCGGGCCAGCATTTCGACGGCATCTTTGATTTCCGTACCCGTTGTGTAATCCCTTACCAGCGTGGAGTCGAAAACGACCAGCGCGAAGACGCCGATCAGATCCCGCTGGAAGCGGCCAAGATGCGCTTTCCCGACAGCATCAAGGTGCTGCTTGAGGAGATTGAGTTGATCGAAGGCGCGGGCACTGAATTCGATCGTGACGCCTACCTGGCCGGCACTATCACACCGGTATTTTTCGGCACCGCTTTGCGCAATTTTGGTGTCAGAGAACTGCTCAATTCCTTCGTCGATATTGCGCCCGGACCGCTATCGCGCGACACCACCGACGGTCTGGTTCCCGCCGATTCAGCGAACTTCTCGGGTTTCGTATTCAAAATCCAAGCGAATATGGACCCCAACCATCGCGACCGCATCGCTTTCCTGCGGATCTGCTCGGGTCAATATCAGGACAGCAAGAAGTTCTTCAATGTGCGTCTCGCCCGCCACGTACAGTTACCGAACGCCATCCGCTTCATGGCCCAGGGCCGCAATGCGACCGATTCAGCCTGGGCCGGCGACATCATTGGCATCCACAACCACGGCACCATTCAAATCGGCGACACCTTTACCGAAGGCGAGAAATTCAAGTTCTTCGGCATTCCGAGCTTCGCGCCGGAATTGTTCAGGCGGGTACGCACTACCGACCCGCTCAAGAGCAAGGCTCTGATTAAGGGGCTGACGCAGCTCTGCGAAGAGGGTGCAGCGCAGGTCTTCAGCTACATCAACCGCAACGACATTGTGCTCGGTGCAGTCGGCGTGCTGCAGTTCGATGTGGTGGCGTGGCGGCTGCGGTACGAGTACTCGGTCGATTGTGTGTTTGAACCGATCACAGTGCAGACCGCGCGCTGGGTGACTTCAGGCAAGCTGGCGGAAATCGATAAGCTCAAGGCCCATTCGGCCCAGTACCTGGCCATTGATGGCGCCGGTCAGCTCGCCTATCTGGCGCCGTCGATGGTAAATCTGGGCTTGGCCCAGGAACGCTTTGCGGAAATTAACTTCCGCGCGACCCGCGAAATGCAGGAGTGAGAGCGCCGCAGTCGGGTCGAGCGACTGCGACGTATGCTTCAGGCCGGGCGTCCCTCATCGTCATCGCGCCCGTGGTGAGCGGCGGCGATAGGCGCACTCTCCTTTGGATCGGGAATCGGCTCGCGGTAGCCGGGCGCAGGCACCACCTCGACCAAAGGTGGCTCTTCCAGCACCGTGGCGGGCGCCACCAAGGGCTCAGGTGCGGAGGCAACGACCACTGGCTCGACTTCCGGCACCATGGCGATTTTCGCCGTCGGGACAGGGCTCGGCTCAGGCTCGAACTCGAAGCGGTTCTGTACTGCGACTGGGTTCGGCCGCAGGCCTTCGTCGTCCTGTGCTAACGACGCCACCCCCTGGATGTGCTCTGGATCGGAATTCAGGTTGCGCTCAGTCGGGTCTTCGTCGTAGTCGTAGCTCGGTGTATTGAACTCGTCGAGATCATGCGCGCCACTGACCTGAAGCAGGGGTTCGACGGCCTCGTTACCGGGTTCGATGACATCTTCCGCTAGCGCGGATACAGCGGCGACGTCCTCGCGTCGAGGACGATCGCGCCGGCCGTCGCGGCGAACACGACCGCCACCCTCGGCTTCGCCGCCACGCGCTTGTTCACTGCCGGCCGCCGGCTGTTCGGTGTCGACGACAGTGCTCTGTTCGCGACCACCGCGACTGCGGCCACGACCGCGGCGACGTTCACTACCACCTTCGCGGGGGGTGCCTTCATGGTCACCGCCTTCGCGGGCGACCGGCTCGCGATTACCGCCGCCGTCACGGTTGCTGCGCTCGCGATTGCCAGATTCACGCTGGCCGCCATCGCGATTACTCGCTTCGCGGTTGCCGCCGTCACGATTGCCAGGTTCACGGTTAGCGCCCTCGCGACTGCCAGGGTCACGATTAGACTGACCGCCCCGGCGATTGGCGCCACCGCGACCGCGGCGGCCACTCTCCTGACGGCCATCGCGCTCACTGTCACGGCTCGTATTGCGATTGCTATCTTCTGCAGCACTGTGTGCGCTCGGCGCTGCGGGCGCCGCCTCGCTTTCACCCCCACCGAACAGACCGCCAAACAACTTGGCGAAAAAGCCGGGCCGGGGCGCGGCGGCGACGGGTGCCGCCGGTGGCCGTTCCGGGCGGGGCGTAGCGCGCACTACGTCCTTGACTAGCGGTTGCTGCTGCGGAGGTAGCGGCTTGCTGCGCGTCAGATCAACTGTCGGGCTTTCGGCCTCACTCACCATCTCGTAGGATTCGCCAAGATTCATCTTGGGCAAATCCTGTTCGCGTATGCGCTGGATCTCGAAATGCGGGGTCTCAAGGTTCTGATTAGGAATCAGCAGGATCTGGACTTCCTGACGGGCTTCGATGCCGGTTACGTCCTGGCGCTTTTCGTTCAGCAGGAAGGTCGCAACATCGACTGGCACCTGGGCACTGACCTTGACCGTGGAATCCTTCATCGCCTCTTCTTCAATCAGCCGCAGCACGCCCAGCGCTGTCGATTTGACGCTGCGGATGGTGCCGACACCGTCGCAGCGGGGACAGATCTCGTGGCTGAACTCCGTCAAGGATGGACGCAGACGCTGACGCGACATTTCCAGCAGGCCGAAACGGGAAATCCGCCCGATCTGCACGCGCGCCCGATCGGTCTGCACTGCATCACGCAGCATGGTTTCCACTGCGCGCTGGTTCTTGGCCGATTGCATGTCGATGAAGTCGATGACGATCAGGCCGCCGAGGTCGCGCAGCCGCAACTGTCGGCCGATTTCGTGGGCCGCCTCAAGATTGGTACGCGCGGCGGTTTCCTCGATGTCACCCCCTTGGGTAGCCTTGGAGGAATTGATGTCGATAGTGATCAGCGCTTCGGTCGGCTCAATGACGATGGAGCCGCCGCTCGGCAGACGCACGGAGCGGGCAAAGGCCGACTCGATCTGGCCTTCTATCTGGTAGCGAGTGAACAGCGGCACGCTGTCTTCGTAGAGCTTGAGTTTGCCGATGTGTTGCGGCATGACCTGCTGCATGAACTCCTGGGCCTGCTCGTAGAGCTTGCGGTCGTCGACCAGGATTTCGGCGATGTCGTTGCGCAGATAGTCGCGCACCGCACGGATGATGACATTGCGGTCCTGGAAGATCAGGAAGGGCGACTTACGGCTTTCCGAGGCTTCGGAAATTGCCTTCCACAGCTGCATCAGGTAGTCGAGGTCCCACTGCAGCTCCTCAGTCGACTTGCCAACCCCGGCGGTGCGCAGAATGAGTCCCATGTTCTCGGGGATCTCAAGCCCCGCCATGGCCTCGCGGGCTTCATCGCGGTCGTCGCCTTCGATCTGGCGGGATACGCCGCCAGCACGCGGGTTGTTCGGCATGGCGACCAGGTAGCGCCCGGCCAGGCTTATGAAGGTGGTGAGCGCCGCACCTTTGTTGCCGCGCTCTTCCTTCTCGACCTGCACCACCAGCTCCTGGCCTTCAGACAGCACGTCCTTGATATTGACGCGGCCGCCGTTGCCAGTGCCCTTGCTCTTGTCCTTGAAGTAGGAGCGGGAGATTTCTTTCAGGGGCAGAAATCCGTGCCGTTGCGCGCCGTAGTCGACGAAAGCCGCTTCGAGACTCGGCTCGATGCGGATGATCTTCGCCTTATAGATATTTGATTTTTTCTGTTCCCGGCCCGTCGCTTCGATATCGAGGTCGTAGAGTTGTTGCCCATCGACCAATGCAACGCGCAGCTCTTCAGGCTGGGTCGCGTTGACCAGCATTCTTTTCATTGTCAAAAATCCCGTAGCGGGGTGTCAGGTGAGCGTACGATTGGAACCGTCAAAAGCAGTTCCGGCACCTGCGTGCTCGGACGTCGCCACACACTGGCGAACCCCCGCCGGTGCCTGCATCACTGCCAGGGACCGACGTCGATTGATACACTGCACGTGGAGCTGAGTGCCACGGCCGCCGTTGCGCGGAGCCCGCATGGGATGACCCGGTCAGGCCGGTCGAGGCAGCGTTACGTACCAGGATAAACGCTGAAGCTACCGTCTCGCCCCCGCAAATGCGAAACTGTGTGTGCGGGCAGAACGTCTGACGGGATTGCTAAAATACTTCGAAGCCCAGCTGTAACTTCCCATCTTATGGGGCATTTCCGCTTCCAAATTCCGCACCTAACCGTCGCGGAAAATCAGTGTGGACTATAACAACCTTGAGCGTGCTCAGCAATCACGAAACCGGCGCCACGCACTTGAGTCCGCGTACCGCAGTACGCGCCGAGACGGTGGCTGCCGAACACGCCGGACGTCGCATCGACAACTTCCTACTGCATTTGCTGAAGCCGGCACCCAAGAGTCTGGTGTACAAGCTATTGCGCAGTGGCCAAGTACGCGTCAACGGCGGGCGCTGCAAGCCGGATTACCGCTTGAATAGTGGCGACGTGCTGCGCATTCCGCCGGTTGTGGCGATCGTGCCAGGCGCAATCCACATTCCGGACTCGCGTCTGGCGCAATTGGCCGCAGCCGTGCTGTATGAGGATGATCAATTGCTGATTGTGGACAAACCCGCCGGCCTGGCCTGCCATGGCGGCACCGGTGTCGGCTACGGCGTCATCGAAATCGCCCGCCGTCTGCGTCCAGAGGTCGCGCGGCTGGATCTCGCTCACCGTCTTGACCGCGACACCTCGGGTTGCCTGATTCTGACTAAGCAGGTCGATGTGTTGCGCGGTCTGCACAGCGAGATCCGCGAGCGCCAAATCGACAAACGCTACTGCGCACTGTTGCGCGGGCGCCTGCCGCCTGAACTCGAATCGATCAACGCCGCGCTCCACGCTAGCCGCGAGCAGGGTGCCGAGAAGCGCGCGCGGGTGAAGGCCGATGGCAAGATGTCTGAGACCATCATCGAACAGGTCGACTCGGCCGGCCCTCATTGCCTGGTCCAAATGCGTCTGGTGACCGGCCGCATGCATCAAATTCGTGCGCACGCCCAGCATATTGGCCATTCAGTGGCGGGAGACCGCCACTATGGCGACGACGAGTTCAACCGTGAGATGGTCGGTCGCGGCCTCAAGCGCCTATTCCTGCACGCGGCGTCCATCGGCTTCGAGGTGGGCCACCGGCACATTGAAGTCGCGGCGCCACTGCCGCCGGAACTGGCCAGCGTGCTGAACGGACTGCGCGCGACCTCGTGATCCGCCTCGTGGTATTCGACTGGGACGGCACCCTCATGGATTCGGAGGCGCGCATCGTCACCGCCATGCAACAGGCCTTCCTCGCCCAGGGCGCCATCACCCCGAGCCGGCCAGCGGTACGCGAGATCATCGGGCTGGATCTCGTCGTCGCCGTGACACGACTCGGGCCGCAACTGAGTGCCGGCCAAATCGACGCAGTTGTCCACGACTACCGCCAGCGCTATGCCGGCCTACATGCGATTCCGAGTCCCCTGTTCGATGGCGCGCAAGCCCTGCTGGCGCACCTCGCCGAGGCCGGCTTCATGCTCGCCGTCGCCACCGGCAAGAGTCGCCGCGGCCTCGACCGAGCCATGGACGAGAGCGGGGTCGCTGAATATTTCGCTACCACCCGCTGCGGCGAAGAAGCCGCACCGAAGCCGGACCCAGCCATGCTGCGCGACATTTTGCTCGATCTCGACACCGCGCCGACGGAGGCACTGATGGTCGGCGACACAGAATTCGACCTGCTGATGGCGGCCGCCGCCTACACGCATGCCGGCGCGGCCACTTATGGCGCACACTCCCGTCTGCGCCTGCTCAGTCTCAAGCCAGCGATCGTCATCGATGCGCTAGAAGAACTACCGGCAGCGATAGCGCAATTGAACCGCACCATGCAACTCGTCTGATACAGGAGAATGCCCCCATGGGCTGGGACCAACCCGACAACGACCCAGCACCGGCTGCGAAGCCCGCCACCGACAAGCCCAGCGAACTTGAGAGTCGCCTGTTCGAGCGCATGTCCTTCGAGTTTCTGCGCGAGCAGCGCGCCGCGCGGCGGTGGGGAATTTTCTTCAAGCTGCTGGCCGCGCTCTACGTGGCCGGTTTTGTGCTCCTATCGCTACCGAGCGGCTGGAATCTGTCAACATTAAGCGCTAGCAAGATCACGGCCTTGGTCGATTTGCAGGGCGTCATTGCCCATGGCAATCAGGCCAGTGCCGATAACATTGTCACTGGACTACGCGCCGCCTTCGAAAACTCATCGACCGCCGGCGTAGTGCTACGCATCAACAGCCCCGGGGGTAGCCCGGTGCAGGCGGGTTACATCAACGACGAGATCTATCGATTGCGGGAAAAATATCCAGATATTCCGCTCTATGCCGTGGTCGAGGACATGTGCGCCTCAGGCGGCTATTACGTCGCGGCAGCGGCCGACAAGATTTACGCGGACAAGGGCAGTTTGGTCGGCTCGATAGGCGTGCGCATGGACGGCTTTGGCTTCGTCGACGGCATGCACACGCTCGGCGTCGAACGGCGTCTGTTCACCGCTGGCGAGAACACGGGTGCACCGATGAAAACAACACAGAGGACATAAACAAAAACAAAAGCGGCGCCACCGTTTTCGCCGGTCAGGTAAGGGAACCTCCAGACATTTCCAAGGCCCACGGCAGAACCCGCGGCGGCCATGATGAACCCGAATTTTGAACCCCATTGTCCTCTGCCTGCTGTCATAGTTGTTGCATTTTAGATCAGGAAAGATTGAGAAATAAACCCATAATCAAAAATCATTTGTACAGCCGGTCACAGTGACTCTTCCAA
>JANLSI010000548.1:0-2899 GCA_031362345.1 Pseudomonadota bacterium | reverse complement strand
CATAAGCGCGCTATTGAGCAAGGTGATGGGGGCTATTGCGCCAGGCAACGGGCAAAGTTCCCAGCGTGCGCAGCTTGCCATGGGCCGCCGATCGGCGCGAGGTCACGGCGCGGCACGCAACGCGACCTTTGACGCCCGTCGCGATTTCGCATACATGTCCCCTTTCCCTGACTTTGAGGACACCCCCGTGCCGGACCTGCTGCTAGAGATCAAAGATTCCATCGCCACCCTGACCTTCAACCGCCCCGAGGCGCGCAATGCCTTGAGCCTCGAACTACGCGCCATGCTGCGCGACAGCTTGCAGGCCATCGAATACGACCCGGCGGTGCGCTGCGTAGTATTGCAGGGCGCCGGCGACAATTTCATGGCCGGCGGCGACGTCAAGAGCATGGCCACCAAGCTCGACCAACCGGCCGACAAGCTGCGCGCCGAGTTCATGAACCGCATCCACGACCTGCATCCGATCATGTACACCATGCGGCGCATGGGCAAACCGATCATCGCCAGCGTGGCAGGTGCGGCGGCCGGCGCCGGTGTCAGCATGGCCTTGGCGGCTGATCTGGTGATCGCGGCGGATAACGCTTTCTTCACCCTCGCCTACTGCCATATCGGCACCAGCCCCGACGGCTCGGCAAGCTTTCACCTGCCACGCGCGGTCGGCATCAAGAAGGCGATGGAAATCGCGCTGCTCGGCGACCGCTTCGACGCCCCGGCAGCCGCCGCCATGGGCATGATCAACTTCGTCGTGCCGGCTGCGGATCTCGCCGCCGAGACCACCAAGCTGGCGCAACGTTTGGCCCAGGGCCCGACCCATGTCTATGGTAATACCAAGCGTCTGCTTTACCGCTCGCTGGAAAACGAGTTCGAGGCACAATTGCAGCTTGAGGCCGAGACCTTCGCCGACTGCGCTATCCGCGCCGACTTCCGCGAAGGCGTGACGGCCTTCGTCGAGAAGCGCAAGACACGCTTCACCGGCAAATAAGCTGACGCTCAATGGCCGGCCGCGCTCGCGACCGGCCACTGGCCCGCTACAGCTTGCGTAGATCCGGCGCCTCGCCGGTTGAGCCGCGTGTCACACCGACCACGCCTGCGCCACGCCCGGAGTTCTGGCGGAAGCGCTTGGAGAGTTCCGGGCCAGCGGCGGTGAGGCCGCCATCAACGACCAGCGATTCGCCGGTGACGAAGCGCGCATCGTCGGTGGCGAGAAACAAGGCCGCGCCCGCGATGTGTTCGCCCTGCCCGGTCTCGGGCCAGGGCTGGCCAGTGGCAAACAGCGGCGCGAACTTCTCGGTCTTACCGCCGTGGGCGAGCTGGGTGAAAATGAGGCCGGGACAGATGGCGTTGACGCGAATCTTGTCGGGCGCGAGTTCCACTGCTGCGGCCTTGGTCAGACTGATGACCGCGGCCTTGGCCGCCGAATAGATCATCGGCCCGGCGTCGCCCGACAGGCCGGCGATCGAAGCGGTATTAATCATGCAGCCGCCGTCGCCCTGCTTCTGGAAGAGTCGCGCGCCGTGCTTCATGCCGAGAAACACGCTCTTGGTCAGCACGTCGAAGGTGTAATCGAAGGCTTCGACCGTGATCTCGGTGATGGGCCCGATGGCGCCACCGACGCCGGCATTGTTAAACAGGATGTCGAGCCGCCCGAAGTTATCGAGCGCGCATTTCAACATCGCTTCGATATCGGCTTCCTTGGCGACATCGATCTTGATGAAGCGCGCACGTGCACTGTGGCCCTGGGCGGTGGCAAGATCCATGGTCTCGGCGCCGGTCACGGCGTTGAAATCAGCGATCACCACGTTCGCTCCTTCGGCCAGGAAACGCAGTACGGTCGCCCGTCCCATGCCGTTCGCGCCGCCAGTGATGACAGCGGTCTTGCCTTCCAGTCTCATGTTTGTCTCCCCTTAAATAATTCAGCGTAAACGATGCGCGCTGCCCGCCTTGCGCGCGTCACGCACGCCCCGGACAATCGAGCGCACGAGCATACATCGCGAGGTGGGGATATGGCAGGCATGCGCATCGGCTTCATTGGACTGGGCGCATTGGGCGGTGCGATTGCGACGCGGTTGCAGCAGGCCGGCTACGAATTGCACATCTGGGGCCGCACACCAGCCAAGCTCGCAAGCTGGCGAGATGCCGGTGCCAAGATCGTGGCCTCACCCGCTGCGCTCGCCGCCCAATGCGATTGTGTGGTGCTGTGCGTAACTGACACTGCGGCGGTCGAGGAGGTGGTCTTCGGTAGCCAAGGCGTGGCCACCGGTGCGCGCGCCGACAGCGTCCTGCTCGATCACTCCACTATTCACCCGCTCGCAACGCGACGCTATGCCACACGACTCGCCGATGCGTGCGCCATGCACTGGTTGGATGCGCCAGTCAGCGGCGGTGTGCTGGGCGCAAGTGAGGGTCGACTGGTGGTAATGGCGGGCGGTGACGCCGACATTCTTGAGCGCGTACGGCCACTGCTCAAGTGTTACAGCCAGCGCGCTACCTTGATGGGTGCCAGCGGCGCCGGCCAGGCGACCAAGATAGCCAATCAAATGATGATAGGCGGCAATATTGCGGTTGCCGCCGAGGCACTGAATTACGCCGCCAATTTCGGCGTATCGGCTACGCGTCTGCCCGACGCATTGGCCGGTGGCTGGGCGGACTCAGCCGTTCTGCAACATCATGGGCGGCGCATGGCCGCCGCCGACTATGTCAACGAAGTGAACGCCACCATCATGGTCAAAGACATCGATATCGCCTGCGACCTCGGCCGCGAGACGCTGTCACCGATGCCGGTCACGGCGCTCGTGCAACAGTTATACCGACAGTTGATTGCCAACGGCGATGCCGACAAGGGCCAGAGTGGTTTGATGTGGTTGTACAAGCAGCGTCCGCTGGACGATGGCCTGTGAGT
>JANLSI010000465.1:0-3176 GCA_031362345.1 Pseudomonadota bacterium | reverse complement strand
AACCGCAGTCCCGCTTGGCATTTATGTGGTTGACGCAGATTTCCGCGTAATCGAAGTCAACCCCCTCGCGCAGCGGTCCTTCGAACATTTGCCTGTGCCGCTTGTCGGTCGGGACTTTTCTGAACTGGCTCACCTTGTGTGGCCAAACGCGATAGCAGTGGAATGTATTAGCCAATTCCGCCACACACTTGAGACTGGAGAATCTCACGTTGTGCCCGAAATGCCCGCGCGACGCCGCGACCTCGTCGGGACCGAATGCTACGAATGGCAGGTCAACCGCATCCCACTTCCCGATGGCCGCAACGGTGTGGTGTGCTTTTTCCGCGACATCTCGGAGCGCTTCCAGGCCCAGGACAAAATCCGTGAGGGCGAAGAACGCTATCTCAATTTGTTTAATTCGATGGACGAGGGCTATTGCATCATCGAAATGATTTTCGACGCAGACCACAAGCCGGTCGATTTTAGCTATTTAGAAGTGAACCCTTCTTTAGAGAAACAGGCTGGGTTTCAGGTCAAGACGGGCGACCCGGTGCGCGGTAACTACCCCGAAATTGAAACACATTGGTTTGAATTTTACGGCAACGTCGTGCTCACCGGCGAACCCATCCGCGTTCACGTTCAACAGTATCCTAATTCGATGGGGGGCCGTTGCTTCGATCTTTTTGCCTTTCAAGTGGGAGGGCGGGACAGTCGGAAACTTGCCGTTCTTTTCACCGACATCACGCAACGCAAAGAGACGGAAAAAGCGTTGCTCGAATCAGAAGATCGCTACCGCAATTTGTTCAATTCGATCGACGAGGCTTTTTGCATCATTGAAATGATTTTCGACGAGCGCGCAAGACCGGTCGATTACCGCTTTCTGGAAGTGAACCCTACTTTTGAGAAACAGACGGGATTGTGCGCAGTAACAGGGCGGCGCGTGCTGGAAATCGTGCCGGCGCTCGAAGCCCATTGGTTGGAATTTTTGGGTAAAGTCGCACTGACTGGCGAAGCGAATCGCATGATCAACCAAGCGGCAATGCTCGACGGCCGGTGGTTCGATCTATATGCCGTGGCGGTTGGTGAGCGGCAAGAGCGAAAAGTCGCGGTTGTCTTCAACGACATCACCGCGCGCAGAAACGCCCAGGAAGCGTTGCGCCGCAGTGAAGAGCGATTCCGCGCAATGTTTGATCGGGGGCCGATGGCGATGTATCTCTGTGATGCAACGGGCACGGTCCAAGAATTCAACCCGCGCGCGGCGGAGTTATGGAGATGGGAACCGCAGCGGCAGGCGAGCAACGAGCCGAAATTTGGCCCGTTGCAAGTGTATCTTGCCGACGGCACTTTGATGTCCCACGCGGAAAACCCGATCGCCACGGTGCTAGCCGGGAAAACCCCCGCAGCGCCTGATGCCGAATTCATCATCCAGCGGCTGGACCGTTCACGGATCCCCATCATCGCCAATTTCGCGCCGCTAAGGGATGGGTGGGGAGAAATCAGCGGCGTCATCGGTTGCTTTTACGACATATCCGAGCGCAAAAGCTCCGAGTTAAAGCTGCGCAACGCCATCGACGCTGCCGAGAAAGCCGACCGCGCGAAATCGGAATTCCTGTCCAGCATGAGCCATGAATTGCGCACGCCGCTCAATGCGATTCTGGGTTTCGCCCAGCTCATAGAATCCGGCATTCCAACGCCGACAGCCACGCAACAGCGCAACCTCGAGCAGATCCTGAAAGGCGGTTGGTACTTGCTGACGCTGATCAACGAAATCCTCGATCTCGCGCTGATCGAATCGGGCAAAGTGACCCTGGTGACGGAACCGACCTTGCTCGCCGACGTCATGCTCGACTGCCGGGCCATGATCGACCCGCAGGCTCAGCAGCGCGGCATCCGCCTAATATTTCCACGCTTCGATACGCCCTGGGTGGTCGAGACCGATCCGATTAGACTCAAACAGGTTCTGATCAACCTGCTTTCTAACGCCATCAAGTACAACAGGCCCGGCGGTACGGTGACCGTCGAGTGCAGCCAGCGTCCGCCCCATGCGCTACGGATCAGCGTGCGCGATACCGGCGCGGGGTTGACACCCGCACAACTTGCGCAGCTTTTTCAGCCATTCAATCGTCTGGGCCAAGAGGCCAGTGCGCAGGAAGGCACGGGCATCGGCCTGGTGGTAGCGAAGCGGCTGATCGAACTGATGGGCGGCACCATAGGCGTGGATAGCGCCGTCGGGGTGGGCACCGTGTTCTGGATCGAGTTGAGACTCGCCGCTGCACCACCGCTTGCGCTCGCAAAAATCGAAACGGCGGGACCGGCGCGCGCGTTGACCGGCGCGCCAGTGCGCACCGTGCTCCACGTCGAAGACAATCCCGCCAATCTGGAACTGGTCGAGCAACTCCTCGCGCGCCGCGCCGACCTGCGCCTGATGAGTGTGGCGAACGCTAATCTCGGCATCGAGTTTGCGCGCGCCTATCAGCCGGCGGTGATTCTGATGGACATCAACCTGGTCGGCATCAGTGGCATCGCAGCCATGAAAATCCTGCGCGCAGACTCGTCTACGGCACATATCCCCATTATCGCCCTGAGCGCCAATGCGATGCCTGGCGATATCGTGCAAGGCCTCAAGGCCGGCTTCTTCAACTATCTCACCAAACCGATCAAGTTCGACACGTTCATCGCGGCGCTGGACGAGGCGCTGGCATTTTCGCTTACGGTAGCAACCGCTGCTAACCAGGCGGGTGTTGATATAAACCTTAAGGATCTCGGCCCGTGACCACGGACAGCATCCGCCAGCGTGCCGCCGAACTCATCAACAGCCATGCCTCGCGACTAGCCTTCACGCCCTTCAGCGGCGACACCGCCCTACCCTCGCTGACCGCCGCCTACGCGGTGCAACGCTGTTACATAGCCAGCCTCGCCACCCATCTCGACACGCGTATTGCCGGCTACAAGATCGGCCTGACCTCGCCACGCATGCAGGCCCTGTGCGGCATCGACAGCCCGATCGCCGGGCGCGTGCTCGCTAGCCGCCTGCTTGCCCATGGCGTCGTTTTACACCGCGCCGACTATGGGCGCCTGGGCATCGAATTCGAGATCGGTGTGCGCCTCGGCCGCGACCTGCCGGCCAGCGCCGCGCCTCACCGCTATGAGACCGTCGCGGCGGCGGTTGCCGCGCTCGCACCGGTAGTGGAAGTGGT
>JANLSI010000222.1:0-1903 GCA_031362345.1 Pseudomonadota bacterium | reverse complement strand
GGCGGCGGCGGCCTGGCGCACCAGCGCGCGACTGGCATCAAGGCGCGCCAGCGCCGCCGCGAGATCCTGATTGGCCGCAGCCGCGCGTCGTTCATAGTCGTTCAGCAGTGGATCGCCAAAACGCGTCCACCATTCGCCGCGCGGCTGGCCATCCTGGGGCTCGGCGGGCTTCCATTGCGCATCGCCGGGATCGCTCGCAGACCGCGTCTGGGCGCCGGGCGACTGCTCCTTGTAGGCGGCCGGCACCGCGACCACCGGGGTATTGAATTCCGGCGCCAAGGAACAGCTTGCCAGCATCACACAAGCGAGCAGCGCAAGCGCGCGATGCATCACTCGGTCTCCGAAGCGGCGGTCACCGCGTCGGCCTGGCGAGGTGGCTGGCGATGCAGCAGCACGTAGAAGACCGGCGTCAAGAACAGACCAAAGAAGCTCACCCCCAGCATGCCGGATAGCACCGCCGAACCCATCGCGCGGCGCATCTCGGCGCCGGCGCCGCTCGACAACACCAGCGGCGTGACACCCGCGACGAAGGCGATGGAGGTCATCAGGATCGGACGCAAGCGCATGCGACAGGCTTCCAGCGCGGCCTTGATCGGACCATCGGTCGGCCGCCTGAGCTCGTACTCACGGGCAAACTCGACCAGCAGGATGGCGTTCTTACAAGCCAGCCCCATCAACACGAACAGCGCAATTTGGGTAAAGATGTTCTTGTCGCCGTGGGCCAGCCACACGCCGCCGATGGCGAACAGCAGGCACATGGGCACGATCAGAATGATGGCGAGGGGCAGCTTGAAGCTCTCGTACTGCGCGGCCAGCACCAGGAATACCAGCATCGCGCACAACGGGAAGACGAACGCCGCCGTATTACCGGCGAGGATTTCCTGGTAGGTCAAATCCGTCCATTCGAAACTCACCCCGCGCGGCACGGTCTCGTTGATGATGCGCTCCATGGCGGCCTGGGCCTGACCCGAGCTGTAGCCCGGTGCGGCCGCGCCATTGATGTCGGCGGCGGGAAAGGCGTTATAGCGCATGGCGCGATCGGGGCCGTAGCTGTTCTCGACCCGCAGCAGCGTGCTAAGGGGCACCATCTCACCGGCCTTGTTGCGCGTCTTCAAAGCCGCGATGTCCTCGGCATTGGTACGGAAAGCCGCATCCGCCTGCACCACCACCCGGTAGGTCTTGCCGAATTGGTTAAAGTCGTTGACGTAGTAGGAGCCGAGATAGATCTGCAGGGTCGAGAACACGTCGTTCAGATCGACACCCAGACGTTTGGCCTTGGCGCGGTCGACATCGGCAAACAGCTGCGGCACGTTGATCTGATAGCTGGAGAACACACCGGCAAGTTCCGGCGCCTGCCAGGCCTTCATCATCACCGCCTGCAACGCCTGGTAGAGCTGTTCGTCACCCAGGCCGGCACGATCCTCCAACTGCAACTTGAAACCGCCGATGGCGCCCAGGCCATCGACCACCGGCGCCGGGAAGACGCCGATGAAGGCATCCTGCACCTGAGCCATCTGCATGTTCAGCGACTGTGTGAGGGCACCGGCCGAAAGTTCTGGGGAACGACGTTCATCAAAGGGCGCCAGATTGAAGAACAGCACGCCGGAATTGGGCGCATTGGTAAAGCCGTTGATCGAGAGGCCCGGAAAGGAATCGATGTTGACGACACCCGGCATTTTGAGCCCGATTTCAGTCATGCGTCGCAGTACGTCGTCGGTGCGATCCAAGGACGCGCCATCGGGCAATTGCGCAAAACCGATCAGATACTGCTTGTCCTGGGTCGGGATGAAGCCACTCGGAATACTCTGGAAGCCGAAATAAGTCAGCACCAGCAAGCCGACATAGATGAACAGTACCAGCGCCTTCATGCCGAGCAGCCTTCTCACCGTGCGCACATAGCCAC
>JANLSI010000415.1:0-4137 GCA_031362345.1 Pseudomonadota bacterium | reverse complement strand
CAGTCGCAAGCAGCAGATTCTCGAGGTCCTTGCCAGCCAACTCGAGACCAAGCCCGGTTCACGCATTACGACCGCCGCGCTGGCTGCCGCAGTCGGTGTGTCAGAAGCGGCCCTGTATCGCCATTTCCCGAGCAAGGCCCGCATGTTCGAGGGCCTCATCGAATTCGCTGAGGATGTCATCTTCACCCTCTTCAACCAGATCATGAGCGAACAACGCGAAGCACGCACGCGCTGCTTTCATCTGACCATCGCACTGCTGCGCTTCGCCGAGCGTAATCCGGGCATCTCGCGCATTCTAATGGGTGACATCCTGGTCGGCGAACACCAACGCTTGCGCGTGCGGGTAATGCAGTTCTACGCGCGCATCGAGACCCAGTTCAAGCAGGCTTTGCGCGAAGCAAACCTGACCGACGGCGCGCCACGCGACGGTGCCGCTGTGGCCGCCACCGCCGGCTTGTTGGTGGCGGTGGTGGTGGGACGGCTTGATCAATTCGTGCGCAGTGATTTCAAGGCCAGCCCGAGCGCAGATTGGGAGAGTCAGTGGCGCCTGTTATGCGTCGGCATTTTCCCCGCCCCGTGAAACGACGGCGGTAACGAATCTCATCGGGTAGCGGGCTCGACGTCCGGCGCGGCCGCTGTGGGCGCAATGGCCGCGGGTGCTGCGATACCCTTTAATTTGCGGAAGCGCGCAATATCAGCATCGAAGCGCCCGCGAATGAGCTCTTGCTCCTTGCGTTTGGTGTCGATGAACTTGTGGTTGTCGGTGAGCTGGTCGCGCACGTTATCGATGTTCTTGACCACTTCCGCCGGCGGCCTCTCGCCACGTCTTTCGGAATCGGCGGCGCGCTCTATCATCTGATCCAGATTTTTCCGCAGCTTTTCGATGTGGCTCTGGACTAGGTGAATCTGCGAATCGAGGTGGGCAATCTGACCGTCGCGGGTGAGGACCATGTCATCCTCGGTGGTGAAGGTGTCGAGCAACACGCGGTCCTGGGCCGCGCGCTTCTTGACGGCTTCCGCCTCCATTTCCTTTTGCTTGACGGCAGCGCGTTCGGTTTCCAGCTCTTCGATGGTTTTGGCGCGTCCCGTCGCACCGACAGTGACACCCTGCTTGTCTTTGGTTTCGCTGCCCTGCTGCGCATATTCGGGCGGCACGACATTGCCGCACTCACGCACGCCGTCCTTGTTGTGCCAGCATTTGATGTGCGCGCCACCGCCGCCGCCCGAATTGGCCGCCTGACTGGGCCCGATCAGCGCCGTGCCCAACACGGCGACTATGGCCAATCTCTGCCCCCACCCTAGCTCTCGCGCCTTAAGCATAGTTCACCTGTTTGTCGTGATACCAACCTGCGGCAAGTTTATCGGACAATAGCCCGCGCACCTGAACCGAGACTGCACCGCGCCTCTCAAACGCCGTAGGCGGCGCGATAGGCGGTTATCGCCGCCATCTCTTGCTCGTGCCCGCCCCGTTCGCCCAGGTAGTCGAGGATGTCCGCGAGGCCCACGATACGTCCGACCGGGATGCTATGTTCGCGCTCCACGTCCTGGGCGGCTGAGCGCGCGCCGCGCCCGCGTTCCTGGCGATCGAGCGAAATCATCACGCCGACGGCCTGGGCGCCGGCCGCGCTGATCAACTGCATGGATTCGCCGACCGAGGTACCGGCCGAGATCACATCGTCGACGATCAGCACGCGGCCCTTAAGCGGGCTGCCCAGGATGTTGCCACCCTCGCCGTGGGCCTTGGCTTCCTTGCGGTTGAAACACAAGGGCACGTCGCGACCATGGTCGCGAAACAGCGCGATGGCAATTGCGGCGCCTAGTGGAATGCCCTTATAGGCAGGCCCAAACAAAAGATCGAACTCGAAGCCAGCAGTGACAATGGCGTTGGCGTAATGGCGACCGAGTTCGGACAGGGTAGAACCCCGGTCGAAGGCGCCGGTATTAAAAAAATAGGGGCTCAAGCGCCCCGATTTCAGCGTGAATTCGCCAAAGCGCAGTGCGCCGCAGCCCAGTGCAAACTCGATGAACTCGCGTTGATAAGCATGCATGGGACGGGTGCCGGATGTGCGTGGTGACAAGCTCTCGCTATGATACGCGCGCACGACGTGCCTGACAGCCGCCGCGCACCCCGATCCATTCGAAAGCGAGCCCGCCATGCGTGTCATCACTGCCAACCTGAACGGCATTCGTTCGGCCCATACCAAAGGGTTCCACGACTGGCTCGACCGTCAGAGCGCCGATGTAGTGTGTCTGCAGGAGACCAAGGCGCAGCTCGCTGATCTGCGCGAGGAGATTCATTCGCCAGCCAACTGGAACACTTATTTCTGTGACGCCGAGAAGAAAGGCTACAGCGGTGTGGCGCTGTTTTCGCGTCACAAACCGGACCGCGTCACCACCGGCTTCGGCTGGGACGAGTTCGACGACGAAGGCCGCTACGTACAGGTCGATTTCGGCCGCTTATCGGTGGCCTCGATATATCTGCCGTCGGGCTCTTCAAGCGAACAACGGCAAGCCGCCAAATTCCGCTTTATGGCGCGGTTCATGCCGTGGCTAGAGGCGCGTCTTGCCGAAGGACGCGAGTTCATCCTGTGCGGTGACTGGAACATCGCCCATAAGAACGTCGATCTGAAGAACTGGCGTTCGAACCAGAAGAACTCAGGCTTCCTACCCGAAGAGCGGGCCTGGCTCGATCAACTTTTCGATAAACTCGGTTATGTCGATGCCTTCCGCGTCGTCAATCAGCAGGACGAGCAATACACCTGGTGGTCCAACCGCGGCGCGGCGCGGGACAACAATGTCGGATGGCGCATCGATTACCATGTCGTCACGCCAGGCTTGAAACCGCTGATCAAGCAGGCGGCTATTTACACGGCTCAACGCTTTTCCGATCACGCGCCACTGACTATCGACTACGACTGCACGCTGGAAGATTTCCGTGCATGAGAGGCGGAAAAACTTAGCCTCGGCGCCTGATCCGATAAACCGCAATCTCGGCCAACAGATTCGGCCACAGGCCCATGCCGGGCACCGCGCGGTGCTGCGAATCCACCGGCGCCCGCTCCAGCACCTGCAAGTGCTTCTCCGCGCACAAGTCCTCGAAGTCGCTCAAGGTACACATGTGGATATTGGCGGTGTCGTACCAGGTGTTCGGCAGGTGGCGGGTGACCGGCATCTTGCCGCGCAGGAACTGCAAACGGCATTTCCAATGACCCATGTTGGGAAAGGTCACGATGCTCTCGCGGCCGATGCGCAGCATTTCGTCAATCAGGCGATGGGGAAAGCGCATGGCCTGGATGGTCTGGGTCATGATCACGAAATCGAAGGAGTCGGCGTCGAACTCCGAGAGGCCAGCGTCAAGGTCGGAATGAATGACATTCACACCGCGCTCTATGCACGACACGATGTTGTCCGGGTCAATTTCAATGCCGTAGCCGGTCACACCCTTCTGCCGGTGCAAAGCGGCCAGCAATTGCCCGTCGCCGCAGCCCAGATCAAGCACGCGACTGCCGGCGGTAATCCAGTCGGCGATCAAGACCTGTTCAGCGCGCAGGCCCTGCATGTTCAAGCTGCGGTCTCGATGCGATCGAAATAGGCGCGCAGCACCTTGTGGTACTGGGCAATGGGCAGCAGGAAGGAGTCGTGCCCGAGTTCTGATTCGATGTCGACATAGCTGACGTCGAGATCGTTATCGAGCAGGGCGCGCACGATCTCGCGCGAGCGCTTGGGTGAGAAGCGCCAGTCGCTGGAAAAAGACACCACCAGGTAGCTCGCCTGACAGCCGGCGAGCGCGGCCGTCAGGTCGTCGCCGAAATCCGCCGCCGGGTCGAAATAATCCAGCGACTTAGTCATCAGCAGATACGTGTTGGCATCGAAGCGATTGACGAAGGACTCGCCTTGGTAGCGCAGATAGGATTCGATCTGGAATTCCACACCGAAATTGAAATTAATCTTGCCGTCGCGCAGTTCGCGACCGAACTTGGCGTGCAGCACGTCATCGGACAGATAAGTGATGTGGCCGACCATGCGCGCCAGGCGTAAGCCGCGCTCCGGTATCACACCGTGTTCGACGTAATGCCCCTCATGGAAATCCGGATCGGAACGGATGGCCTGACGCGCGACCTCGTTGAAGGCGATGTT
>JANLSI010000377.1:0-4637 GCA_031362345.1 Pseudomonadota bacterium | reverse complement strand
GAGCTGGCCTTCGGCGAGCGACTGGTGGGGCAGATGGCGCAGGCAGAAGAACAGTTTCACCAGCGGGCCGTGCTCGTGGGCGATCACGTATTCCGAGGGATTGACCTGCGGATATTCGTAGGCGAACCACATCGGCGACTTTGGCAGGTCGATGAAATTCTTCTCGTCCTCCAGCAATTCGAGCAAGGCGGCCTGGCCGGCGGCGTTGTTGGCGGCAGTGAGGGATTCAGGCGTTTCCCACCACAGTTCCGCGACACCGTCGTAAGCCGGCTCCATGCCGCCACGCGCGGTGGCGAGCGCGTCGTTGAGCGGGTCGTCAAGGGTGTGCAGTTGGATGTAGCGATGGATGTTGAGCGTGCTGGAGTGTTTGGCCACCAGCGGGCCGTGCACGTTGCGCCAGTAGGCTTGGAAATCCGCACGGCTCATGCCGGGCTTGCGACGCAGGACGAATTCTAGACGGATCATGGGCTCCCCCCGATTGGATTTAAGCGTGCGCGGCAGGCGTTGCGGCCGCCGTTGCTAAACTATATCCGAGGAGAGGTAAGCTCAGTGGCGTCGGCTGAAAAGATCGCTATCGAATGAGGGAGGCGGATGCCCAGGCCGCGATCAGCGCGGCCGGTCTGAGGCAGGGGTCGACCTATCAATAATCGGTGCGCCACGACGCAGCGGCGCTGCGGTGGGGGCGGCGACACCGAGGCGTCGCGCAGCCAGCGCGTCCCGCGCAGGGTTCAGCGCGGCGTTGTCGGGTGCGGCCTTGGCGGCATTGCCCACATAGGTCTGCGCGCGTTCGAGATGGCCGGCGTCCATCTCGCCATAGGCCAGCGCGAGATAACGTTGCGAGATCACAGTCAGTCCCTGGCGGGCCGCGCGGTTGCCGGCTTCCATAGCCAACACCTGACGATATTTCTCATAGGCATTCTGCCCGGGCGGAGACATCAGCCGCACGGCCGCGAGGTCGTTGCTCGCGCCGAGCAGCAGCAAGGCCAGCTGTTCAGTGGACGATGTGACGGAAGCCGCGACCGCGGATGCGGTTTGTGACAGTGCCGCTACGGACGGCGATGTTGCACTGGCAGGAGTCACGGGCACGGTCTCCACCACCGTTGCCGGTGCGATTGTCGCCACGGCGGTACTGTCGGTGGTGGGTAGCTGTGCCGTGGTGGGAACTTCGGTCGGGTGTCGCCCCAGCCAGGCAACCACCACTATCGCCGCGAGCATCAACACCGTCACGCCGATGGCATAAATCCGCCACTGGTTGCGTGCGGACTGCTGACTGTCCGCCACGGTCGGCACATGGGGCCGCTGGGCGTGACTGGTCGCGAGGGTGACCGCCAGGGTTGGCGCACCGCCGTCGATAGCCAAGGTCGGTGCCGTTGCGCTGTCCCAGTCTGCGGTGTCGATTCCTGCTGCGACCGGCGGCGGCAATTCGGCCCGCCAGGCGGCGATACTCTGCGGGCGGTCCTGGACCCGGAACGCCAAGGCATGATCGACCGCCGTCAGCAATTGCGTGCTGTAGCTGCGCTGGGCGTGGTGTGCGCCTGCCTGGTAGCTGTCTTCAGTGTTCTGCGCCAGCGCTTGAGAGCGCTCCACGGCGTCGTTGGGCGTGCGTCCGGTCATGGTGCGATAAAGCGTAGCGCCGAGGCCGTAGATGTCGCTCCACGGCCCCTGCTGGTCACTCTTGCCAGCGTACTGCTCTATAGGCGCATAGCCGGGTGAGACGAAATTGGTGATGGTGCGGGCCTCGCCACCCATGGCCTCGCGCGCTGAGCCGAAGTCGAGCAGCACCGGTGTGCCGTCGCTGCGCACGAAAATATTGGCTGGCTTGATGTCACGATGGACGAAACCCTGGGCATGGATCACGTCCAGCCCGCCGAGCAGCGGATGGAGGATTTGCAGGATCTCGTGCTCGGTGAGGGTGCCGCGACTCTTCAGCAAGCGGTCGAGTCCTTCGCCTTGCTCGTACTGCATCACCATGTAGGCGCTGCGCTTGGCTTCGAAGATATTGTGCACGCGCACCACGGCCGGATGTTCGAATTTGGCCAGCGTGCGCGCTTCGAAGATGAAGCGCTTGAGACCGGCCTCGTATTCCTCGACCCGTTCGTCGCTGAGCGCCAGCACCGAGCCGTCCTGTTCGCGATGGGCGAGCTGGCTCGGTAGATATTCCTTGATGGCGACCGGCCGGTGCAGATGATTGTCGGTGGCCAGATACGTAATGCCGAACGCGCCTTGGCCCAGCACTTTGTCGATGGTGTAGCCATGCAGCTCCGTACCATGGGGGAGGGCGTTGCGATGGGAAGGCGGCGCTGCGGACATGCGGAGACGTTGCGTGGCGGGGGCCGGTTTCGTATAGCGCGCAATGGAGGTCAAGGCAAGCAAGGTGCGCGCCGCCGTGGGAGGGATTGTCGTGGTTAGCGGCCCGCAACGCGGCACGCTGAACGTGCCCGCTGGGGCGGCCCAGCGACTTAAGCGAGTTTGACCTCGGCCACGCCAATCATGGCGTCGCGGCCGACCACGCTGGCTAAGCGTGGCTCCGACCAGCCGTCGGTGCCGGCCGGGCGCCGCGGCAGCACCAGGTAGCGCATGTCGGCGGTGGAATCGTGCACGCGTATCACCCGCTGGGGATCAAGCTCGGTACCGAACTCACGCAGCACGGCGCGCGGTTCGTGCACCGCGCGCGAGCGGTATTCACGACTCTTGTACCAATCGGGCGGCACACCGAGCAGCCAGCGCGGATAGCACGAGCACAGCGTGCACACGACCATGTTGTGGGCGTGCTCGTCGTTCTCGACCACCACCAGCTTATAGGGGCCACGGTCGATGCCCAGCTCGGCCAACGCGGCATTGCCGTCGGCCAGCAGGCGCCGCTTGAAGTCGGCATCGAGCCAGGCGCGGGCCACCACCCGCGCACCGACCTGGGGGTTGCGGTTGTCCATATTCTCGACCTGACGACGGACCGCTTCGGCACTCAAGATGCCTTTCTCCATCAGCAGTTCGCGCTCCGCGATTTCGAGGCGGCGCCAGTAGGTGAGGGTGTCGTCGAGGTCGGCCCGCGGTGGGCTGTGCGGCTCGCCGCCTTGCTCAAGGTGATCGTGGTCGTGGTGGTCATGGTCGCCGGCCATGTCAGTCTGCCTCGCCGAGGGCTTCCAGCCAGTGCTGGTAGATTTCGACGTCGATGCTGTCCTGCGCGCCGCCACGATAGTTGGGCCACACATCGCATTGTCGGAAGCGTACCCGATAGAGCGGCTGGCGGGGCAGACCGTCGCGGCCATAGGCCAATTCTTCGGGATTGGCGAAAGTCCCGCACAGCCGTTCGATCACGCCACGTTTGCCGCGGATATAGAACGGCGTGCGGATGTGGCCGGGCGGATGGGCGACGCGCACTGCGACGCGATCGCCGGGTTTGAATTGCGCCAGCGGTAGATCACTCATGGCCGCGCAACTCGATCTCTCGCAGGCGTCGTCCGAGCTCGTCTAGCGACAGCACACCGCGTTGGACGAGTGTCTGCGCGATGGCATAGATCCAGCGCTCGTAGTAGCTCATGGTGTCGTAGGCCTCGGCACCGAGGGATTCGATATTGCGGCGCAATTCGTCAACGGTCATGAGATTTTTCGTACTCAGCAAGACCAGCAGCGCATCCACGCGCTTTTCCCATAACGCATAGTCATGTTCGCTCGCGTTGATGTCCGCGGCCGGCAGGCCGCCCATGTCGTGATGGCTGCGCAAGGTGAAGATCTCCGGAGTGACGCGCTGATTCTAGCGGATCGCCGACCCAGCGAAGCATGCGCCCTGTGGGCCCGACTTCAGTCGGACATCCGTGGCCGAATGAAATGTCCGACTGAAGTCGGACCCACTGACACAGCGGGGGCGCTACTGCAACCAACCCCCACAAAACGGAATCGCCTGGCCGGTAAAGAAATTGCTTTCTTCGCTGGCGAGAAATAACGCGAACAGCGCGTCCTCACGGGCGGTCGCGAGGCGACCAGCCGGCACCTGGCGGCGCAACGAGGCTTGAAACGCATCGCGGGTGGTCAGTTCGGGCGGGTAGTAGGTCGGATTCTCGACATAGTTCTGCGCGATGAGATTGATCTGCACATTATGTGGCGCCACTTCTACGCCGACCGATTGCACATAGCCGACCTGGGCGGCCCGCGCTGCGGAATAGGCCGCCAAGGTCTTCATGCCCTTCAGGGCCGAAGCGCTGCCGTACACCACCACCTTGCCCGCGCGTCTTGCGATCATCTGCGGCAGCACGGCACGGGTCAGGCGATGCAGCGGGTGCACCAGCTGATCGAAGGGCGCAGCGAAATCCTCGTCACCCATTGCGGTGGTCGCGATGCCGGAAAAGGTCGGGCCGGCGAGGTTGGCGATGAGTACATCGACGTGTCCAGCTTCGGCGATCAGGGCCTCACAGGCGCCGAGCAGGCGCAGGTCGCGCCCATCGGCGATGACCTCCGCACCTTCCTCACGAAATACCTCGATGGTCGGTGGGCCCATGTAGTCCTGGCATTGGGTGACAAGCACGCGTTTGCCGAGCAGGCGTTGGGTCATGGTGATGGATCCTTCTTATGTTGCATACGAAAGGCCGTCCCCTGTGGGTCCGACTTCAGTCGGACAATCATGGCCGAACGGAATGTCCGAC
>JANLSI010000347.1:0-4603 GCA_031362345.1 Pseudomonadota bacterium | reverse complement strand
GGCGCGATCACTGTCGCAACTGGGACTGGCTGGCTGAACGTCTACGCGATCGCTGGCACATTATCGCGCCCGATCTGCGCGGCCATGGCGACAGCCAGTGGTCGGCCGAGGGCAGTTATCGCATGGACAGCTATGTCTACGACCTCGCCCAGCTCATACACCAACAGAAGCTCGCGCCGGTCACCATCATCGCCCACTCGCTGGGCGGCAATATCGCGACCCGCTATACCGGCATCTATCCCGAAACGGTACGCCGACTGGTCGCGATTGAAGGCCTGGGTGCCTCGCCGAAAATGGTGCAGGAACGCGCCAAACAACCGCTAGCCGAGCGGTTACGCAGTTGGATCGACGAACAGCGTCAGCTCGCTGGACGTCTGCCGCGTCGCTATGGCTCGGTGGAAGAAGCGTTCAAGCGCATGCAGGAAGAGAACAAGCATCTTTCCCCGCAACGCGCCCGGCATTTGACTGAACACGGCGTCAACCAAAACGAGGACGGTAGCTTTTCGTGGAAGTTCGACAATTACGTGCGCTCGTGGCCAGCCTTCGACATGGCGAGTGCAGAAGTGGAAACGCTGTGGTCACGCATCAGTTGCCCAAGCCTGCTGGTGTACGGCTCGGAAAGTGGGGCATCGAATCCGAGTGTCGACGGTCGTGCGCGCCATCTCAAGAACGCTACCGTGGTCACCATTGATGGCGCCGGGCACTGGGTGCACCACGACCAGTTCGAGATTTTTTATAAGCTGGCGTCGGAGTTTATTGCGCAGGAGTGAGCTTCATCCTGCCACCCCTGTGGGTCCGATTTCAATCGGACATTCAAGGAAAATGCCGGCAATTTTTAGGCTCTGGAAGGAATATCCGACTGAAATCGGACCCACAGGGAACACATAAGGAGAAGAACAGGTGGCGCCGCCATCGCGACGCCACCTCAAAACCTTCGCCTCACCCAACCCGCGCCAGAAATTCCCGCAGATCGGCGTTGAAGGCCGGCGGCTTCTCCAGCTGGCAGAAATGGCCAACGTCGTCGTAGAGCTTGATCTTGGCGCCGGGGATGTTGTCAGCCAGGAACTGGTTCATAGCCACCGGTGTCGCGCCGTCTTCCTTACCGGCGATAATCTGAGTCGGTGCCTTAATGTTCTTCAGCTGGTCGGAAATATTCCAGCCAAACACGCCATTCGGATCGGCGGCGCTGGCAAAGAACACGGTCTCGTTGAAGTTGGTCTCATTGCGGAAGCAGCCATCCATGAAGGACAGCACTTCGGGACGCTCGGCCTTGGTCTTGGCCGACACTGCCGCCGAAATAATCCCGGCGAACACGCCGCGCCAATCTTTCTGCATCGCTTCGGCCATTTCCGGCGGGGCGCCGGCACCGAAGTTGGTGCCACTTGAGAGGATTAGCAGACCCTGCACGCGGGACGGCGCATCGAGTGCGGTCTGCATGGCAATCATGCCGCCGATGGAATTGCCGACCAGCACCGCACGGTCGATCTTGGCATCGTCCAGGATCGCGACCACATCGGCCGCCATTTCGTTGATCCCATAACCAACGCCCGGCTTGTCGGACTGGCCATGGCCGCGGTGATCGACCACCAGGCAGCGGTGGTCACGCGCGAATTCGTTGACCTGGAAGGCCCAGATGTAGTGGTTGGTGGTCCAGGGATGCAGGAAGACCAGGGTCGTCGCCCCCGTCCCGAAGCTTTCATAGAACACTTTGACGCCGTTGCGCGTGATGTGGGGCATGGTAGAGATCTCTCCGTTGTTGTGTCGCGCCGCGCACGCGGCGGCGGTAGGCGGGCGATGATCGCTGGAATCGGCGCGCAAGGAAACTGCCCAATAGGGGCATGACGAATTGCATGGTGGCGCGCGGGACGGCACTATCGGAGGGAGGGATTAAATACCCGCAAGCGGCGCAAGCATCCGCCCTGGATTGAACCACAGTTGAGAGACCACACCCTTGCCAGCACTCGATGATTTCCGTGCCGAGACCCACGCCTGGCTGCAAGCTAATTGTCCTGCTTCCATGCGTACCCCCATGCCCGAGGACGAACGGGTGTGGGGCGGACGGGCGCCGCGCTTCAAGAACTCAGACAGCAAAGTCTGGCTCGAACGCGCGGTGGCGCGCGGTTGGACGGTGCCGAGTTGGCCGCAAGTCTATGGAGGCGCTGGCCTGTCGCACGACGAAAACCAGATCCTGAAGGAAGAAATGCAGCGGCTCGGCTGCCGCCCACCATTGTTCAGCTTCGGCATCAGCATGCTCGGCCCGGTGTTGCTCAAATACGGTAACGACGCGCAGAAACACACGCACCTGCCGCCCATCGCGCGCGGCGAGCTGCGTTGGTGCCAGGGCTACAGCGAACCGGGCGCCGGCTCCGATCTCGCCAGTCTCGCGACGCGCGCCGAAGACCAAGGCGATCACTGGCTGGTCAATGGCCAGAAGATCTGGACCTCCTATGCCAACTACGCCGACTGGATCTTCTGTCTGGTGCGCACCGATACCAGCACCAAGCAGGGCGGTATCAGCTTTCTGCTGTTCGACATGGCGAGCGACGGGGTGGAGACGCGGCCGATCGCGTTGATCAGCGGCGCCTCGGTGTTCTGCGAAACCTTCCTGACCAATGTGCACGTGCCCAAGGGCAACCTGGTGGGCCGTCTCAATGGCGGCTGGGAGATCGCCAAGGAATTGCTGCAGCATGAGCGCGGCATGATTTCAGAGATCGGTCGTGCGATCGGCGGCGTCGTGCCGAACGTCGAGGTCGTCGCGAAACGCTACCTCGGCGACGCCGATGACCGCATCGCTGACCCGGTTTTGCGCGATGCGGTCGCGCGCCATGTGATGGATGACCGCGCCTTTGAACTCACCTTGCGACGCGCAGCCCAGGAGTCGGGAGCAGGGGCGGCCAACGGCGGCGTGTCGTCGATGTTCAAGTATTTCGGTACCGAGCAGAACAAGCGCAAGTTCGAATTGATCCTGAAATGCGCCGGCACCCAGGCGCTCGGCTGGCAAGGCGCCGGGTTCAGCGATGAGGAGCTGACGTTGTGTCGCACCTGGCTGCGCTCCAAGGGCAATTCCATCGAAGGTGGCACCTCGGAGATCCAGTTGAACGTGATCGCCAAGCGCGTGCTCGGCTTGCCCGATTGAGGAATCGACTATGAATCTCACCTTGAATGACGAGCAAACCATCCTCAAGCACGGCGCCCACGAGTTTTTCAATGAGCGCATGCCGGTCAAGCAGCTACGCGAGCTGCGCGACCGCGACGATGGGACCGGCTTCGACCGCGCGCTGTGGCGCGAGATGACTGGGCTGGGCTGGGCTGGCATTTTGATCCCCGAAGAGCACGGCGGCGCCGGCTTCGGCTACAAGGGCATGGGGCAGGTGATGGAGGAAGCGGGTCGCACCCTGGCCGCTTCGCCGCTGGCCTCGACCGCACTCATAGCCGCCCCTTTGCTGCTCGCGACCGCGGGCGAAGCACAGAAGACCAAGCTGCTGCCGGCCATGGCCGCAGGAGATTTACTGATTGCGCTCGCCCACGATGAAGCGCCCCGCCACGCACCGACCCGCATCGCGACCCAGGTCGATAAGCGTGGCAGCGGTTTCGTGCTCAATGGCGCTAAGACTTTCGTCGTTGATGGCCACGTTGCCGAGCACTTGATCGTGGTCGCGCGCAGCAGTGGCGCGCGTGATGCGCGCGAGGGTATCTCCCTGTTCCTGGTCGATGCCAAAACCCACGGCGTGCTGTGCACGCGCACCCGCATGGTCGACAATCGCAACGCCGCGCAGATCAGTTTTGACCATGTCGAACTCGGTGCCGATGCCTTGCTTGGCGCCCTCGACGGGGGCTTTAGGCCGCTAGAGAACGTGCTGGACGGCGCGCGCGCGGCACTCGCCGCCGAGATGCTTGGCACGGGCGTAGAGGCCTTTGAGCGCACTATTGCCTATCTCAAGCTGCGCCGTCAGTTCGGCGTGGTGATCGGCACGTTTCAAGCCTTGAAACATCGCGCCGCACTCATGTTCTGCGAACTGGAGCTGACCCGCTCGGCGGTCCTGGGCGCGCTCGATGCGCTCGATAACGGCCATGGCGACAGCGCCGCATTGTGCAGCCTCGCCAAAGCCAAAGCCTGCGATACGCTGGAGTTGATCAGCGCGGAAGCGGTGCAAATGCACGGTGGCATCGGCATGACCGATGCTGAGGAAATTGGCTTCTTCCTTAAGCGCGCGCGGGTCGCACAACAATGGCTGGGTGACGCCAGCTTCCATCGTGATCGCTACGCCAGCCTGCTCGGCTTCTGAACGCGCCGGCGCGACCTCGAAGATGAACGAGTACGAAGTGACCATCATCGAAAACGGCCAGCCGCGCAGCCTCACGCTGATGGCCACCTCGGCGGCGCAAGCGCGCGAACAGGCCGAAGACGAGACCGACGGCGAGGTCACGACCGTACGTTTCGTGCATGCCGCGAGCTTCAGCTGCGCGATCCGCGACGGCCATGGCTCGCGCTAGGAGCCTGCCGAGGGGCTTAAGCCTGCTGCGGGACGACCGTGCCTAGGCCGCGCAGCAAACCCACGGCGGCGCGGCTGTCGACGAACTGCCGGCAGAAATCCGCCAGCTT
>JANLSI010000334.1:0-9282 GCA_031362345.1 Pseudomonadota bacterium | reverse complement strand
TACCGGTCAGTCAGGCCTTCAGCCAGGACAACACACCAGGACGTTGGCGCGCGCGCTCGGCATACCCGCCCTCGCGATCAAGACATCCAGCACGCGATCGCAGGCCAAATGGGCACGTTGGACGAAGCACTCCCATGGCTGACGCATATGGGACCGGCGGCGCGGCCGCTACGGGAAGCGGCGGACGGTGATCGGACGGCCGCGCTGAAGGCCATGCGCGCAGCGCTGCACGCGGCGGCGCGCAACGCACGGGTGACCTTGAACGGGGCTGCGTTGCTTATCTCGCCAAGGGCCCGCGCACCAAGCGCCCGGGCAGATTGCCACTCGGCTGATTGTTTTCCAGCAGCACCTGGCCATTGACGATAGTGGTGCTGATGCCGCGCGCGGTCTGCTTGAGGCGCTGCGCGCCGGCCGGCAGATCGTTGACCAGCTCCGGCATGTTCTGGTCGATGGTGTCGGGATCGAAGATCACCAGGTCTGCATTCAGGCCTTCTCGCACCAGACCGCGATCGTAGAGCCCAAAAGCGGTGGCCGTGTCGTGGGTAATGAGCCGCACGGCTTCTTCCAGCGTGAAGGCCTGCTTGTCGCGCACCCAGTGGCTGAGCAGATGAGTCTGCAGTGACGAATCCATGATCTGCGCGACATGTGCGCCCGAGTCGGAGAACGTCACCACGCTGCGCGGGTGCTTCATCATGGTCAGCACGTGGTCTTGATTTTCATTGGCCAGCGGCTGGCGGAAGAAGGCGTTGAAATCGGTTTCAAGTGCGATGTCGATCATGGCCTCGGCGGCAGGCACACCGCGCCGGCGCGCAATGTCCGACAACAACTCTTCATCGCCTATGCCCTTCATGTGATAGAACCAGTCCCATTCCGGCGGGCGCGGTTCGGCGCCGACGATCTCCGGTCCGTCGTAAGGACGGCTCGCGACCTCGACCAGCTTGCGTTTGACCGACGGGTCGCGCAGCAGGGCCAACTGTTCATCCAGCGGCTTAGCGCGGATCTCGCGCCACACCTCCCAAGTGTCGAAGGGCATGTGCGACTTGAACGACAGCAAGGTCGAGATCGTACGGCTGTGGGCCTGCACGAACATGCGCCCGCCGGCGGCGCAGACGTCATTGGCCAGTTGGTAATACTCGGGCCACACGTCGGGCGCGATGCGCAGGCTCGGCATGCCAAACGTGATCGGCACGCCCGACTCCACCGCGAGCGTGGTCAGGCGTTCGAAATAATCGAGCTTGCGCTGCTCGCTGCGGCCAGGCGATTCGCCGGCGAGTTCGAAAATGCCCGCCCCGGTCGCACCCATGGCATTGACGATGGCACGCACTTCCGACCAATCCGCGATGCGGCTCGCGACCGGGCGATCGTCGGCGGTCTGGTGGTTGTAGGTACGCGAGGTGGAGAAACCGATGGCGCCGGCGCGCACTGCATCCTGTACTTCGTGCTGCATGCGCTGCAATTCGTCTGGTGTGGCCTGATCGCTGAAAGCGCGTTCGCCCATCACATAGGTGCGCAGGGCCGAATGTCCGATGTAGCCGCCGTAGTTGATGCCCTTGGGCAGCGCGTCCAGCACATCGAGATATTCGCGGAAGGTTTCCCAGCGCCACTCGATGCCGGCCTTCATCGCGTCGCGCGAGAGGTCCTCGGCGCGCTCGAGATTGCGGAACACCATGTCAGCGTCCTTGGCCGCGCAGGGTGCCAGCGTAAATCCGCAGTTGCCCATGATGACGGTGGTGACGCCGTGATAGCAGGAGCACGAACCGAGTGGGTCCCAGAAGATCTGCGCATCCATATGGGTGTGACCATCGACGAAACCCGGCGAGACAACCTGACCGGTGGCGTCGATGCTGCGCTGCGCGCGCTCATTGATGCGGCCGATCTTGACTATCTTGTCGCCCTTGATGCCGACGTCTGCCGCAAAGCGCGGAGCGCCTGAACCATCCACCACGAAGCCGTTCTTGATCACGAGGTCGTACATTGTCGCCACCCACTCTGCAAGGAACTCGGCGCAGACTAGCACACCGCCCGGCACGCGACGCCCAACCCTATTGGGGGTATGCCGCTGCCATCGCAGTGATCTGGGCCAAACCGGTCGCGCTGTGTCTACAATTGCCCACCAGCCCCCGCAGGAAACGCAGCCCATGCCTGACTACACCATCATCGACGTCGATACTCATGTCACCGAATCGGCCGATCTGTGGACCAGCCGCGTACCTGCCCACATGCGCGACGCCGTGCCACACCTGGCCAAGGACAAACACGGACGCCATATGTGGTTCTTGAACGGCAAGGCCATCGCCAAGCTCGGCCTGTCGGCAACCGCTGGCGTGGGTGACATGAAAGACCCACCGGATCATTACACTGACATGCACCCGGGTGCCTATGACGCCAAGGCGCGTCTCGAATACATGGACAAGATGGGCATCTGGGCGATGGTCATGTATCCCAATGTCGGTGGTTTCGGCAGTCAAGTGTTCCTGCAGTTGGGCGATGCGGAATTGATGCTGACCTGCGTCAAGGTCTACAACGACTGGCAAACCGAATGGGCATCCGTCGACCCCCGCCGTCTGTTGCCGATCACGTCAACACCGTTCTGGGACGTTACGGCCGCCGTAGCCGAAGTGCGACGCTGCGCCGCGATGGGTCATCGCGGCATTCTCTTCACCGGTGAACCGCAGACTTTCGGGCAACCCTTGCTGGGCGATCCCTACTGGAACCCCTTGTGGGAAGCGGCGGTGGAGCTCGGCCTGCCGATCAGCTTCCATATCGGCTCTGGCAATATGGAATCGGGTTTGAGTCGCGACAAAATGAAAGTCTACGGCCGCATGGCCGCCTTCACCGAGATCTCCGTCGCCTACTTCATGCGCAATGGTGTGCAACTCGCCGATTTGCTGCTGTCGGGCGTGCTGGCGCGCTACCCCAGCATCAAGTTCGTGTCAGTGGAAAGCGGCATCGGCTGGATTCCCTTTCTACTCGAAGCACTGGATTATCAGTTCGTCGGCAATCGTGTGGCCGAAGAGCGGCCCGATCTCGACCGCCTGCCGTCGGAGTATTTCGCGCGCAATGTCTATGGCTGTTACTGGTTTGAGCAGGTCGCACCGCGCCGGCTGATCGACAAGGTTGGCATCGACAATATTCTGTTCGAGACCGATTTTCCCCATCCGACCTCGATCTACGGCGACGACGTGCACAAGTGCATCGCGACCGGCTTGGCCGAATGCAGTGCCGAAGTCCGCCGCAAAATTCTGTGGAGCAATGCGCAGCAGCTCTACAAGGTGGTCGCACCGAGCGCGGCCGATCTGGCGCGGACCTGAATAGCGAGCGGACGATGAAGCAAGGATTGGTGAGCAGCGCCTGGGTCGAATTCCGCGAAACGCTGGCCCACCACATCAAGGAGTTGACGCGCTCTAATGCCGAACGCTATAGCGTCGAATGGTTCTTCCTGCGTTATCTGCGGCGCATAGCGACACTTGCCGAAGCTACGGCCGATGCCCGCGAGGTGAGCGGCGCCCTGCGTGGCCTGACGCGTTTCTACGTGGATTGCCTCGCGCCGAACGCGGCCCTCACCGAGCGCTTCGAAGACGTGCTCGCCGCCCATCGCCACGCGTTGCGCGCCGAGCAGTCGGCACCCTGAGGACGGCGCGAGGGTCGGTCAGACCGCGATGCGTTCGGGCGCGCGGGCGTAGTAGTGCTGCAACTCCTGGAACAAATCGGCCAACGGCACCGGCTTGCCGATGCCATAGCCTTGCAAATAGTCGATGCCTAGCCGCACCAACACTTCCGCTTGTTGCGGACCCTCAACGAATTCCGCAACGGTAATCTTGTCCATAATGCGCGCCACCTCGGCGATCGAACGCACCATCGCCTCGTCGAGCCGGTCGACGGCGATGTTGCGCACGAAAATGCCGTCGATCTTGATCACGTCGACCGGCAAGGCCTTCAAATATGCGAACGATGACAGACCACTGCCGAAATCATCGAGCGCAAAGCGAAAGCCGCGCTGTTTCAAAGCGGCGATGAAATGCTGCGCATGGGTGATGCTGGAGATGGCGGCGGTTTCGGTGATCTCGAAACAGAACTTGGTCGCTGGCAGCTGGTGAGAGGCGAACTGGTCCTCAATGAAAGATTGCAGTTCAGTGTCGGCCAGCGACTGTCCGGAAATATTGATGGAGCACGACTGCATGAGTTCAAGACAGTCGCGGTGCGCGGCGAACCATTCGCAGGTGTGTCGGATCACCCAGCGATCAATGCGTGGCGCGAGGCCAAAACGCTCGGCGGCGGGCAGAAATAGGCCAGGCGCGATCATCGCACCACGCTCGTCGCGCATGCGCACTAGTATCTCAAGATGGGTAGGCGCTGAGCCCGGCAGGCTACGCGCCGCGCGGATCGGCTGAGCGTGCAATTCAAAGCGATCGTGTTCCAGGGCGCGGTTGATGACCGCCACTGAATCGACCTGTTGGCGATGGCGATTCAACTCAGCATCGTCGGGGTCGAATTGATAGACACGACCCCGGCCCATTTCCTTGGCGGCATAGCAGGCCGCATCGGCGGCCTTCATCACACTCGCGGCAGTTGAGTCGGGCGAGACCATTGCCACCAGACCGATGCTGACACCGGCGTTGAAGAATTTGTCCTCCCAGGCGAAGCGATGCGCCTCGATGACTTTGCATAACTTGTCGGCGATGGCGACCGCCTGCACGCGCGTGCAGTGCTCGAGCAGTACCGCGAATTCGTCACCGCCGAGGCGTGCGACTGCATCGTGCTTGCGGACCGTGTCGCGCACCACAGTCGCTATCTGACGCAGCAAGGCATTGCCGGCCTCGTGCCCGCAGACATCGTTGATGACTTTGAAGGTATCGAGATCGAGATACAGCACCGCGTGCTGGGTGGTGTCGATGCGGATCAACTCGAGCGCGCGTTTCACGCGCGTCTCGAATTCGGGTCGGTTCAACAACTCGGTCAATTCGTCGTGGGTGGCCTGGTAGGCGAGCCGGTCGGCCATCTCGCGGGTGGCCGTGACGTCTTGAATTTGCACGATGGCACGCACGCCGCCCGCGCTCGAGCGCGGGATCGGCGAGCCCGAAACCATCACCCATAAGGGCGTGCCGTGGCTGGAGGACTGACGGGTCTCGACACAGAACTCGGCAATGCGCCCCTCCAACAAAGCATGGAAACGCTCCGCCAGGCGGATGCTGTCGGCGCCGTCAGTCAAGGCCCAGAACGGCCGGCGGGACCAGTAGTCGGGCGCGGTGCCGTAGATGGTTTCGGTGACACGGTTGGCATGCACCACTGCGCCGTCGGCATCGATCAGCAGCATGCCTATCGGTGCGTTATGAAAGGCACTGGCGAAACGCGCCTCGGTCTGCTGCAGCGCTGCGGCCAGCTCCGCCGATCGATTGAAATGTCGACTGTAGTGACGCCCCGCCGACAGCAACGCGACGCCGAACAGCACCGACATCAAGGCCAGACTGCGATAGACCGCACTGTCGTGCAGCGCGCACCACAGCGACACCGGAATCAACATGAATGGCACGTAAAGCCGATAGCTGGCTAGCACCGGCGAGAGATGGACGATGCCGCCGGCGCACAGTCCGGCTAATACCAAAATCACCAGGAACTGATGCTCGAAGGGCACACCCCTCATCAAGAGCAACGCACCCATGCCCCACACCATGCCGGTCAAGGCAATCATCGCGCAGAAACGTCGCTCGGCGCGGCCCATCCTCTCGCGCGAGGACGCCGCCATAAATTGTGCGCGCTGGCCCATGCGCACTATGCCAAGTAGGGCCAGGGCGCTATACCAGGTGAGCAAGGAACCGTGATTGCCGTAGGGCCACCACAACACCAGGACCAGTGTCGACAAGGCAAAATTGACGAAGACGCCGAGCACAGCCTGCTCATGCACATAGCGCACTCGCATTTCGCGCAAGGTGCCCTGCGCGGCGTCGCTCGAAACGTATTCAAGTCCCGGCAGGGGCTGGAGGACGGTAGCGGACATCATGGCCACGCGCGAGCCTGCCGGACTACGCCACAGGATCGCATTGGACACGCGGGTGCCGACGCGCCGACGCCGAAAACGCCGTAGCCCGCCGGTCGAACGTGTGTGTGCCGTGAGTGCATACCTGTCCATCCAGGCACCGCTGCTAGCGCGTCGGTGAACATGTTCCCGTGTGCGACGTTCGATGCTGCAGGGGTAGCGGGTGTGGGCTCGTATTTCTTTAACTCGTATTCCTTTGATTAGAGCGCGCGCGCCGGTGGCAGGCCGCACCCGCGCTACAATGGCCCATGACTCGCATCCTCGCCCATTACCAGGTCGGCGGCCCCGCCGCTGGCATCGAAGCACGCGCCGCCGCCCTGGCCCTTGAACAAAGTATCGAGATGCCGCTGACGGCGGTGACCAGCGCCTATGTGCGGGATCAGGTGGTGGCGACGGTCGAGCGCATCGCACCGCTAGCCACGCAAGGCCATCAAGTCACATTGGCTATCGCCACGGCGACCGTCGGCCGCGACATCGGCCAGCTCATGAACATGCTGTTCGGCAATTGTTCCTTGCAGGACGATGTGAGCCTGCTCGATGTCGAACTGCCGGCTGCGTTGGTCGCTCACTGGCCGGGTCCGCGTTTCGGCCTGGCGGGCATTCGCACCTTGGTCGGCGCCGGCGCACGCGCACTGACCATGACCGCGCTCAAACCCCAGGGCCTGCCGCCAGCCGCGCTTGCGGCATTGGCCGCGACCTTTGCCCACGCCGGGCTCGACATCATCAAAGATGACCACGGCATCGCCGATCAGGATTACGCGCCCTTTGCCGCACGGGTAAGTGCCTGCCAGCGCGCCGTGGCCAAGGCCAATGCCGCGACCGGCCGACGCAGCGTTTATGCGCCGACCCTATCCGGTGGTCCGCGCCAACTCGCCGTCCAGGCGCGCATCGTGCGCGAGGAGGGCGTGCGCATGGTGCTGGCCTGTCCGATGTTGATGGGTCTGCCGGTGTTCGACGAACTGCTGCGGCACGATCTCGACTGCGCGGTGCTCGCCCACCCGGCGCTGGGCGGCGCCACCCGCATCGCGCCGGCGCTATTGTTCGGCCGCATCTTCCGTCTGCTCGGCGCCGATGCCACGGTGTTTCCCAATCACGGCGGCCGTTTCAGCTATAGCCCCACGACCTGCGCGGCGCTGGCCCACGCCGCACTGGTGCCCTGGCATGGGCTGCGCGCCTGCGCACCAGTGCCGGCGGGGGGCATGAGCGTCGAGCGTGTCGACGAGATGCTCGCTTTCTACGGACGCGACGTCATCCTGCTGATCGGCGGTGCCTTACTAGCGGCCGGCGAGGCGCTGCCACAACGCGCCCGCGAATTTGTCTCCCGCGTCCACGCGGCGGGGTTTGTAAACGAGGCCCATCAGCTATGAGCAAAGATCATCATCGCTCCCACCACGGCCAGTTCCACTGGCGCGACGTCGAGGTTCTCGCCTACAAGCAAAGCGGTGAGGCGCCCTTCAAGGATGTCACCCGCCAGGTCTTGTTCGACGATCCCGATCTGGCCTGCCAACTGCGCTATTTCGAAGTCGCCCCCGGCGGTCACACCACCCTCGAACGTCATGCCCACGTGCACGCTGTGATGGTGGTGCGTGGCCACGGCCGTGTGCTGATCGGTGAGGTAATCCACGAGCTGTCGCAGAACGACTTGGTGAAAGTGCCGCCGCTGACCTGGCATCAGTTCCGCGCCCCGGCCGACGAGCCCTTAGGATTCCTGTGTCTGGTGAACGCCGATCGCGATCGGCCGCAGTTACCGCAGGCGGAGGATCTGACGGCACTGCGCAGCGAGCCGGCGCGCCGCGAATTTATACGCACCTAGCCGCTGTGGGTCCGACTTCAGTCGGACATTCATCGCAGGAACGCTCGCAACGGCGCGATTTTCAATGTCCGACTGAAGTCGGGCCCACAGTAAAGATGGCGAGCGAGAGAAAAGGCTTCCCCCTCGCCGCTATTGCCGCCCCCGCCCCCCTCGGCTATGGTCCTCGCTCGCACATGCAAGGGGAGTGACATGCTCGCGCAAGGCTGCTTGAAAATATTTGCGCTCGTGCTGCTGGCGCTGTGCGGTCTCAATACCCACGCCGCCAGCGACGGCATGGGCGATCTTTCGCCCATCGCCGACAGCGAATGGAACCGCGCCACAGCCCAGCACCTGCTCGAACGCGCCGGCTTTGGCGGCACACCACGCGAAATCGACCAGCTCGCGCGCATGACACCGCGTCAGGCAGTGCGCTATCTGGTTTATTTCGAAGGGGTAGCCGCGCGAGCCATCAAGGCCCAGCCGGCGTTCGAGGAATCGGGCATTTTCGACGCGGGTCTCGACCCTTTCCCACCCAGCCGTCCCGCTACCACCGAACTCGCCAAGGCCCGCGGCGAAGCGTTGGGGGTCAAGGTCAAGACCAGCGGCAATCGTCCGCTGCAACCGGTGGCCGACAAGTTCTTCTATTGGCTGCGCGCCAGTCGCCTTGAGACCGACCGTGTTGCCTACTGGTGGGCCAACCGCATGCTGTCTTCGCCGACGCCGCTCAAGGAGAAGATGGCGGTGTTCTGGCATGGCCATTTCGCCAGCAGCGAAGAGAAAGTGCGCGACTATCGCAAGATGCTGCGCCAGCTTGAACTGTTCCAGAAGCAGGGCCTCGGCAATTTCCGCACATTACTGATCGGCGTCGCCCAGGACCCGGCCATGCTCGCCTTCCTTGATGCCGGCGTGAATGTCAAAGGCTCGCCCAACGAGAACTTTGCACGCGAGATCATGGAACTGTTCACCATGGGCGTCGGCAACTACAGCGAGCACGATATCCGTGAAGCAGCACGGGCCTTTACCGGCTGGTATTTCAGCGGCCTCGAATTCAAGATCGATAACACTAAACATGACGACGCTGAAAAAGAATTCTTAGGCCAGCGCGGCAACTTCGACGGTGTGCAGGTCATCGACCACATCCTTGCCCATCCCGCCACACCGGCCTATATCGCTACCAAAATTTATCGCTACTACGCTCGCGAGGAGGTCTCGCCCGCACTGCGTAGCGCACTGGGCGAACGCTTGAAGGCCAGCAACTACGACATCGCGGCATTTCTCGAAACGATTTTTCTGTCGCGGGATTTCTACAGCCAAGCGACGGTCGCGACGCGGATCAAAAGCCCGGTGGAACTGGTCGTCTCGACCTATCACAAACTCGGGCTCACCAGCGTGCCCGGCGCGCCCGACTTCAATCTGCTCACCGAATCCTTAGGCCAGCGTCTCATGCACCCGCCGA
>JANLSI010000312.1:0-6261 GCA_031362345.1 Pseudomonadota bacterium | reverse complement strand
CCGGCGGGTGTCGATTTCAAAGGGCGCTTCATCTACTACGTCGGGCCAGTCGATGCGGTGCGCGACGAAGTGGTGGGGCCTGCCGGGCCGACCACCGCCACGCGCATGGACAAGTTCACCGAGATGATGCTGGCCAAGACCGGTTTGCTCGGCATGATAGGCAAGTCCGAACGTGGCCCTAGCGGCATCGAGGCCATCAAGCGTCATAGCGCGGTCTATCTGATGGCGGTCGGCGGGGCGGCTTATCTGGTCTCGAAGGCGATCCGCAAGTCGCGGGTGGTGGCCTTTGAGGATCTCGGCATGGAAGCCATCCACGAATTCGTGGTGGAGGATATGCCGGTAACGGTGGCGGTCGATTGTCGTGGCATCTCAGTCCACGACACCGGCCCGCGCGAGTGGCAGGCCCGCATCGGCAAGATTCCGGTCAAGGTCGAGGCCTGAGTCTGGAACGGCCCTGCGCGACGCGCGAGGGTCGTGCGGGGTGGGAGAGGAACTCAGCTCAGCAGTTGCAGACCGCACTCCAGCTGCGCGCCGGGTTTGGTCGGGTCGACATAGTCTTCGTTATCGGGCACATCATGGGCGTCGAGATAGTCGGCCAGAGTCTGCTCGTTCCAGTCGAACACCGGCGCCACGCGCAAGGTGTTCTGCGCACCGCGCGATACGACGCCCAAACCACGGCGGAATTCGTTCTGCTCGCGGCGTACGCCAGTGAACCACACGTCCGGCTTCAATTCATTGAAGGCGCGCTCGAAGGGCTCAAGCTTGGTCTCGTGGGCGAAGCGTGCGAATTGCGGCGAGTCGCTCGCCGGCAGCCCGCCCGACGCGGCCCGACGTGCGGCGGTGACATAGGGTGTATAGGCGCGCAGATTGAGCTGCAAACGCTCGCGCAATTCCTCGATATAGCGATAGGTGGCCGGCGTGTTGTAGCCGGTATCGATCCAGAGCACGGGGATATCCGGGCAGGCGCGGGTGACCATGTGCAAGAGCGCGGCGGAGCGGGGACGAAAATTGGTTGAGATCACCGGGTTGTTGGCGCGGGCCAGGGCCCAAATGATGATCTCGGCGGCACTTGCGCCTTCGAGATCACGGTTAGCTTCGGCGAGATTGGCCGGTAGAGTCAGCGGGTTGGTGCTGAAGCTTGCATTGATGAGGCTCACGGCTGCGTCTCCATGCCAGTTCGATGGAGCGAATTCTGCCTTATACGGAATATAAGAAAATAGTTTAATTCCTCATATGAATATAGCCGTCCGCTAGAAGCCCAGGTCTCAGCCGCGCTGGAAATGCGGCATGACCTCGGCCGCGAACAAGGCCAGGTGTTCGTTCATTCGTTCGACCGGATAGCCGGGCGGCACGGTCCAGCTGTAGTAGCGCTCGATGCCGGTCGCCTCGACATAGGCGCCGATCAAGTCGATTGCCTCGGCGGGTGTCACGCAATTCAAGATGCCCAGACGTTTCAGATCCTCAGCTTGATCGATGGCAGGAAACAGCGCCTGGCCGGCGTCGCCCAGCCATTGGTTGTAGACGTCGATTTGGTATTTCACATGGGGCGCGACGGCGGCGAAGGTGCGGGCCGGGTCGCGGCTGACGATGAGCCAGAAATGCCCGCCGGCCAGGCGTGGGCGACCGGGCCGTTCGAGGCGCCGCCATTCGTCACGAAAAATGCGCGCCTGGTCGACCATGTCGCCGGTGCCGATATAACCATCGGCTAGACGCGCGGCACGTTTGGCGGCAGCGGGTGCAAAGCCGCCCACCCACAGCGGCGGGCGGGGACGTTGCACCGGAGGCGGGCTAAGACGCACGCAGTTCAATTGGTAGTGTTTGCCGTGGAAGTCGACCGTTTCACCTTCCCATAGGCGGGCAATGATCTCGAGACCCTCATCGATGAGGCTGGCGCGCTCAGCGATGCTGCGGCCCAGCCCGGCGAATTCCTGGGGGCGATAACCGATGCCGACCCCTAGTTCGAAACGCCCATGGGACAGAATATCGATGGTCGCGCCGTCCTCTGCCACCCGGACCGCATCATGCAGAGGTAGTAGCAGCACGCCAGTGCCGATGCGGATGCGCTTGGTGGTGGCGGCGAGGGCCGCTGCCAGCGGCAGAATGGAAGGCGCGTGGCCGTCTTCGCAAAAATGGTGCTCGGTCAGCCATACATCGTCGTAGCCGATGGTCTCCGCCCACGCTATCTGCCGCAGGTGGGCGTCGTAAAGAGAGGCGTAATCCGTCTGCCACTGGCGCGGATTACGGAACGAATACCACAAGCCGAATTGCACACCAGGGGTCGCTGACATCTGCCTGGAACTCCGCACAGGATAGGCCCGCGATTCTAAGTGGCGCTCCAGATGGCGCCAAGCAGGGCGACTAATCCTCCAGCGCTTGAGCAATGCCCATGGTGTAGAAATAACTGCGTGGGACGGCGAATACTTCAGCGACCCGTGCGGCGGTCAATACCGCGCGCGGTGCGCCAGCCATCACCACCTGCCCGCCAGCGAGCATCAGCAGGCGATCACAGTGGCGGGCGGCGATATTCAGATCGTGCAGCACTACCACCGCGCCGCCGCGGTGCTGGGCATGGGCGCGCAGCGCCTGCAGGATTTCCATCTGAAAGCGTGGGTCGAGATTGGCGATGGGTTCGTCGGCGAGCAGCATGCGATGTTCACCCGCCAGCAGGCGCGCGATATGCACACGCGCGAGCTCGCCGCCGGACAATTGATCAGCGCGCCGTTCGACCAGCGCTTCGAGACCACAGCGCGCGATGGCGGCGGCGATAGCGTCATGATCGTGGGCGCTCAGCGCCTCCATCGATGCGCCATGGGCATAACGCCCCAGCGCGACGACGGCCGCTACTGACATCGGCCAATGCAGCATGGCCTGTTGGGGGTGATAACCGATGCCACGGGCGCGTTTGACGGCGGTCTGCTGGTGAATGTCCTCGCCGTCGAGCCGCACGCTACCGGTTTGTGGGGTGGCCAGCCCGGCCAGCACGCGCAACAGGCTGGATTTGCCGGCGCCGTTGGGGCCGATCACGCCCAGCACCTGCCCGGCTTCGAGTGAGAGATCCAAGTCCTGCAACAAGAGTCGGCCACCACGGGTGAGCGTGATACCGCAGACTTCCAGCATGGTCATCGGTGCGCTGCTCGCGACTGCAACACCAGGCGTAAAAAAAACGGTGCGCCGATCAGTGCAGTCACCACCCCGAGTTTGAGTTCGCCACCGGCGAGCGGTACCCGGGTGCCGAGATCGGCGGCGAGCGTGAGCACTGCGCCGCCCAGGGCGCTCGGCACCACCAGCGCGCCGGGCCGATGGCCCACCCACGGGCGCAGTAGATGGGGCACGACCAGGCCGACGAAACCGATCACGCCGCTGACAGATACCGCCGCGCCGACCGCCAAAGCGCTACCGGCGACGATGCGGGCGCGGGTGCGCGGCAGATTGATGCCAAGACTGGCAGCCGTGTCTTCGCCCAGCGCGAGCACATCCAGCGCGCGCCGCGTGCTGAACAATAAAGCCCAGCCTACGACCATGAAGGGCAAGGCCAAGAGCACGTGTTCGAGACTGCGGTTGGCGAGCGAGCCGAGCAGCCAGAAATAGATCTCATAAGCGGCGAACGGATTGGGTGACAGATTGAGGATCAGCGTGGTGAATGCGCCGCTCAGGCTATTGATAGCGACGCCGGCCAGGATCACCGTCAGGATATCGGCGCCGCGGCCGGCCACCGCCTGGATCGCGGCCACGGCGAGTAACGCGCCGAGCATGCCACTGGCCGGCAAGGCCCAGTAGGCGCCCGCCGCCAGGCCGCTGTAGAACGCTGCCACCGCGCCGAGAGCGGCGCCGCCGGAAATACCAATGATGCCGGGTTCCGAGAGAGGATTGCGTAACAGCCCTTGTAGTGCCGCGCCGGCGCTACCCAGGCTGGCGCCGACCATCACCGCTAGCAGCGCACGGGGCAGGCGGATATCGCGCACGATGAGCGCCAAGGTCGAATCATCGCCAGGGTTCAGATGTTGCACAACCTGCAGTGGCGTGATGATCAAGGGCCCGACACACAGCGCAGCCAAGAACAACACCAAGGTCAGCAACAGCAGCGTGACAAGATGGCTGCGGGTGGGCGCCAGCGCGCGCACGGTCGCGCTAGTCGGGGCCGTCGTCACCGCCGTGCCTCGCGCAACAGCGCAATGGCCTCGCGATTGAAGGCGCCGGCACAGGCCCATAGATTTTCTGGAACCGCAGCGCGACGGGTGGGCGCGCCGTGCCGGGCGAACAGATGACGCAGGGCCGGCTGATCGAGCTGCGTTTCGGCCAGCGACGGACGTGCGGTCTGGCGCGCACTGAAAACGATCATCTCGGGCTTGCTGAGCAGCAGGGATTCGAGACTCAGGTAGCCACCGTTACCGAGACCCAGTTCAGCGGCCAGATTGTCGAGACCGGCGTGGTCGAGCATCTCGCCCATCAGCGAGTGCGGGCCCGGCGTAAAGCCGTTGGGTTGATAGACCAGGGTCCGCAAACGCGATTGGGGAGCGGCGCTCAATGTGCCGTCGAGCTGTGTGAGCACTTGTGTGGCGCGCGCTTCAACCTCCAGCACCTGCGCCAGTCGGCGCAGATTAGCGCGATAGTCTGTGAGGTGATTGGCAGACGGCAAGCTCAGCACAGTAATACCGAGTCGTGTGAGCAGATGAGTGGCCAGCGCGGTGGTGTTGTCACTGGTCACCACCAGGTCGGGCGCCAACGCAACGATTTCCTCTACTGCGCCGTGGTTGATGGTCAGATGCGCGGCACGGGCGTGGAAGTAGCTGAGATTGGCGTCGCGCGACAGCGCGGTCACCGACACGATGCGGGTGTCATCCAGTAGTTCGAATAACAACGAGTCGGTGCATAGATTGAGCGAAGCGATACGCGCCGGCGCCGCTATGCCGCTGGCGCTCGCCAGCAGCAGGACGAAAAGCAAGGTGCCGTTCAGCGCACCGCGCGTCGCCGACGGACTGCGTCGGCCAGTTCGTGTAGCAGCGGTTCGGTCGTTTCCCATGACATACAGGCGTCGGTGATGCTCTGGCCATAGACCAGTGGCGTATCGTTGCTGTGATTCTGTTTGCCTTCCTTGAGATGGCTCTCAAGCATCACACCGCAGACCAGATGCGAGCCGCCCGCAAGCTGCGCACAGACTTCGCGAGTGACCGCGGGCTGTTGGCGGTGATCCTTGCGCGAGTTGCCATGGCTGCAGTCAATCATGATGCGATCGCGCAGGCCCGCCCCACGTAGTGCCGCGCCGGCGGTGCCGACCGACTCGGCGTCGTGGTTGGGGCCGGTGTTCGAGCCGCGCAGGATCAAGTGACAGGTATCGTTGCCGCAGGTGGTAACAATGGCCGCAATGCTCTGCTTGGTGACTGACAGGAAATGATGAGGATGACGCGCCGCGCCGATGGCGTCGACCGCGATCTGCACACTGCCGTTGGTGCCGTTCTTGAAGCCGATCGGCATCGACGAGCCGGAGGCTAATTCGCGGTGGATCTGGCTCTCGGTGGTGCGTGCCCCGATCGCGCCCCAAGCCATTAAATCGGCAACGAATTGCGGGGTGATGACGTCGAGGAATTCTGACCCGGCGGGCACGCCCCGGTGCGCCAGATCGAGCAGCAAGCGGCGCGCGGCACGCAGACCGTTGTTGATGTCGAAGCTACCATCGAGATGAGGATCGTTGATGAGTCCTTTCCAGCCAATGGTGGTGCGCGGTTTCTCGAAATACACGCGCATGATGATGCACAGGTCCGCCGACAGCGCACGCACCGCGCCATGCAGGCGATCGGCGTATTCGAGGGCCGCCTTCGGATCATGAATGGAACACGGACCGGTCACCACCAACAGGCGATCGTCGTCACCACGCACGATGGCTTCGGCCGCGCGTCGCGCCTCGGCGACCGTATTGTAAGCAGTCTCCGAAAGCGGCAGTTCCTCCATCAGGATCGCGGGCGAAATCAGCGGTCGGTAACCGGCGATGCGTTCGTCGTCGGTGCTATGGAACATGCGGGAAAACTCCAGGGCGCGTCGATTGAGGGCCGCGATGATAAAGCGGCATTGCACGTGATGCTAGGAGCCTGTCTGGCTTAGGGTGAATCTGCTGCGGCGATGGGATAGCGGTCCATATGTGTGCGCACCCTCGTTAAATAGCCCCGCTATTCGCCTCTAATGCGCGCACATCTGTCCTCGCTCTCCCATCGCCTCGCGACGATTCCCTAAGCCAGACAGGCTCCTAGCGACGAGGCGCGCTCAGAG
>JANLSI010000279.1:0-2101 GCA_031362345.1 Pseudomonadota bacterium | reverse complement strand
GTATAATTGCGCCGTGACCATGTGACCGCTGTGCACTGTCAGCGGGTGCTGCTGGTCTCGACCGTCGCGTGGGTTGCGGGACAGAGCATATTGAGTGTTTTACAGCCGCGACGCGAGGCAGGGAAAAATTTGCATGACACCGCCGCTTAAGTCGCACGTCTACGACCGGTGTTCCGTCTCGACCTCGCCCACGGCATTCACGGGGTGCCCCACTGGAGTCGGGTCTGGTATCACGGCCGCACCATTGCCGTCGCACGAGACCTGGATCCTGCGGTCAACGCCTGGTTCGCATTCCTGCACGACAGTCATCGGCACGACGATGGCTACGATCCCGGTCATGGCGCGGGTGCTGCCGACTTCGCGATACGGTTGCGGGGGCGATGGTCTCGTCAGCGAGCTGAGCCGCGCGCAGTTCGAACACCTGTGTGAAGCCATGAAGCTGCACAGCGATGGCCACACCACAGGCGGGCCCGCCATCCTCGCCTGCTGGGATGCCGACCGACTGGATTTGCGGCGCGCCGGCATCCGGCCTGATCCGCGTCGACTTTGTACTAGCACGGCGCGCCAGGCGCGCGCCATCGACAACGCTGCGCGGATGGCGCTGGGCAGGCGTCACCGGCCTTAACGCGGGTCAGCCCAATGCTTCAACGATGGTGTCGCTGGACGCTACGCAGGCGTAGTAGATCTCTAGATTGAGCAGCGCGGCATTGTGTTCGTCGTCGGTCATGGCGGCGGTCGGGTCGCTGGCAATGATGGCCTTGTAGCCATACTGAAAGGCGTCGCGCGCAGTGCAGTCCCAGCAGTCGTTGGTGACCAGACTAGTAATATCGAGGCCTAGATCGACCTTGGTCGCAATGCCCAGAGCCTCTACCCAGATCTGGTCGATAGCCACGGCTTCATGCAGGGCTACAACGCCGTCAAACGCTTCGTCGCCCGGCTCAAGGCGCGCACGCCAGCGCGCTTCGATATCCTTGAGTTCGCGCCCGGCGAAGACGCCCAGGTCGATTTCGGCCAGAGTGCGCTGACGCTATACCGGCCCGGGCACTATCGCCGCCCGCTGTTGCCGCGGATCCGGAAGTACGAGCGTTTCCACGTGCCGCCGAGCAGAGAACTCTAGAATCCGTCAAGAAAATTTACATTAGCACCCAGTGTCGGAAGCTTCGTCGAGGCTGATCGTAACTTTATGAAAAAACATAAGAAACCATCCCCTCACATGGAACAAGCGTAGCGACTCCGGTGCATTCGCTGGTGAGCAAATGTCAGGATATTTTACAAAGCTGTCTACCCTTCAATTTTCCGGTCAGGAAAAATTGTATTAACGTATTGTTTATTGTCTGTTTTCTTGACTATGGCCCGATATTTGCCTGGCTATTGCCAGCGCCGCAACGTGCCAACGCGCATTTGTTAACCGCTACCTTTGACGTCTCGATGGAGGGACTTGAAATCATGAAGAAATCAATGGCTGTTTTGGCGTTTGCCTTGGTCGTGGCTGTGCCCCTGAGCGCATCTGCCGCGTTTATTCAGTTCACCGAAGGGCAGGATGGTTCGGGTGCCGTCGTTCAGGTCTCGCACGACAGCTTCGACTGGAGTCCCGATCCGGCTGACTTTATCGTCAGCGCGACTGACGAAGAAGCGCATGTAGATGCCTTCAACATCTTCAGGTTTCCTGGCCAAGGATCGGACAGCGGTCAGCAAGTCATGGCGCTCCTTGAGGGCGGCATCGTCAGCGATGTACTCGTGGCCACTTGGCAGAGCACAGGCGTCAATTTTTACAACGTGCATTGGGATTTCTTTTCCGATCCTGACAGCTTCGCAAGCATCGATTTAAGTAACGCGCTGCGTCAGGAAGAGACCACAAACAATGTTTTTGGTCTTGACACGTTCAGTTTGGCGCAGGGAGTCGCTTCAGGTGTCGGCGTGCCGGAACCTGGCACGCTTGCGCTGACCGGGTTGGGCCTTGTTGGCTTAGTTCGCTGGCGGACGCGCAAGCACGGCTAGGCCTGAGAGGCTGTGAATGAATCGACTGCGCGTGCCGGATCGGGACAAAGGCTGAGCGCACTATCCGCATGTACCACAACGTACATTCCGGTAGCTGTGCTCC
>JANLSI010000259.1:0-2822 GCA_031362345.1 Pseudomonadota bacterium | reverse complement strand
AGACCGGCTTGGCCGCCGCCAGCGGCGAGGTGGTGGTGATCCAGGACGCCGATCTCGAATACGACCCGGAGGACTGGTTGGGTATGTTCGACCTCATCGCAGTGCGCAAGGTCGCCGACGTGGTCTACGGCTCGCGCTTCTATGGTCGCCCCCATCGCGCCCTGTATTTCCATCATTACATGGCCAATCGGCTGATCTCCTTTCTGTTCAACGCGCTCTACAACCAGACCCTGTCCGACATCGAGGTCTGCTACAAGATGTTTACGCGCGAGGTATTGCATACCTTGCGCCTGAGCGCGCGCGATTTCGGCATCGAAGTGCAGCTCAGCGCGCAGTTTGCCCGGGCGCGACGCTGGCGCATCTATGAGATCGGTATCTCTTATTACGGCCGCACCTATGACGAGGGCAAGAAGATCAACTGGAAGGATGGCGTGAAGGCGCTGTGGTATCTGGTCAAATACCGTTTTGATTTGTAGACCATGACGCGCCGTGCGGTGGTAAAAAATACCGCGATGGCGGTGCTTGGTCTCGCCATCGGCGCCGCCTTTCTGTGGCTCGCACTGCGCAAGGTCGACCTCGCCGATCTGCGCGCCACGGCCGCCACCCTCGATGCTGCCCGCTTGTTGTGCGCCACGCTGTTGTACTGGCTTGCGCTGGGCTTGCGTGTGCTGCGCTGGCAGTTGCTGCTGCGGGAACTGGGGCCGGCGCCGCTACCGGCGGTGGCCGAAACCCTAGTGGTGGGCTATGCAGTCAATAATGTGCTGCCGGCGCGTCTGGGCGAAGTGGCCCGCGCGGCCTATGCCAAACGGCGGCTCGGCCTCGGCCGTGCGCGGGTGTTCGGCTCGATCGTGGTCGAACGTGTGCTGGACCTGTGGGCGATCTTGGTGTGCCTGGGCGGTGGTTTGGCGGTGCTGCACTATGGCGAACATGCGGTGCGCCAACCGATCTTCGAACTGCTGGCCTTGAACGCCGGTGTGATCATCGGCGTCGTACTGCTGGCGATTGCGGTACTGCGTTCCGGCAATCTTGGCCGGCTGCCCATGCCGCCGCAGATCCTCGCCCTATGTGATGATTTCTGTGCCGGTATCGCCAGCCTCAATCGCCGTTCGGCGCTGTTGACGGTGCTGCTGAGTGCTGCTGTCTGGAGCTTCGAGGTCGCGGCCCTGACGCAAACTTTTCAGGCGCTGGCGATAAGCCTGGAGCTTGGCCAGGCCATGCTGGTGATGGGCATCGCTTCGCTGAGCACCTTGGTACCGACCGCACCGGGTTATCTCGGTACCTATCAACTGGTGTTCGCCATCGCGATGCGCGCTTTCGGTCTGCCGGAATCGGCCGGCATTGTCGCGGCCGGTGCGGTGCAGGCCTGTCTGTTCGGCTCGGTGACGGTGGCGGGCGTGGTGATATTTTCGTTGCGTTCGCTACGCCGCGCGCTGGCTTTCAGTCGTCCAGCGAGAACGGCGTGAAGTCGGTGCGTTGGTCGTAATAGTCTTCGTTTTCGGCCCGCTTCAGAAAATTCACCACCAGGTAGGTGACGGGCGTCATCACGACTTCGACCGAGATCTTGAACAGGAAGTTGAATAGCAACACAGTCATGAGGCTGTCGGTCGCCCAGATGCCGTAGAAGGCGATGGGATAGAAGACGATGCTGTCGACGCCCTGACCGAGAATGGTCGAGCCGATGGTGCGCGTCCACAACCAGCGGCCAGCGCTCCACACTTTCATGCGCGCCAGCACATAGGCGTTGACGAAATCGCCGATCCAGAACGCGACGATCGACGCCACCACAATGCGCCAGGTGCCACCGAATACCGTTTCCAGGGCCGGTTGCAGTACGGCGTTGAAAGGTTCTTCCGAAGCCGGCGGCAGACTGAGCACGACCTGCGTCATGATGGTCGCGAATATCATCGCAGCGAAACCCGCCCAGATCACCTTGCGTGCCCGCGCGAAACCATACACCTCGGTCAGGATGTCGCCGAAGATATAGCTGATCGGGAAAAACATATTGCCCGAGCCAAACACCAGGCGCTCGCCGGTGAAGGGCAGCGCGAAGGGTAGATCGATGGCGCAGACCTTGGCCGGACCGATCAGATTCGAGCACAACAGCACGGCGACAAAGCCGGCCATCAACAGATCGTAGTAACGGTAATGGCGACCGCTCACGGGCTAAGCGGTTGCAAGGCCTTCAAGCTGGCACGGATGGCGGGAAAGCTGCGGGTCGCGGCGCCGATGGCATCTACGTAGTTCACCACGTAATAGTAACCGTCGAGCTCGCCACAGCTCAGCACGCCGGTCAGGCTGCGAGCGCCCTTGTCACCGGTCCAACGCACGCGTCGGAACGCGGCCGGACCCACCGTCAGCGGGCTTGCCATGTCGATGGCGAAGAACTGTTGATGATCCTTGCGCAGTTCGTCGAGGAACAAGTGTATGCATTGGGTTTCGCTCAATGCGCCGAGACGCGCGCGGATCTCGCCGGCGGGCATGACGGTGATCATGAAGCGCACGGGCTCGCTCAGATCCGTCGGCAGATAGGCATAGGTGTTACCGCTCGCCGCGCGCGCCACCGGCGCCGCGCGCAGGCTTGCGGGGGGTGTGAGCTTGAAGGGCGCGTCGCGGCCCACGGCGGCCGTGATCGCCGTAGTCGCGATGATGCTCAAGCACACTAAGAGCCTGGCGCACAGACGCGATGCGCGTCGCCGCTTAGCCACGTGCGGCATCGTCATGGCCGGAGCCAAGATAAGGTGCCTGGCGCAGGACCGTGCGCAGCGCGGCGCGCGCGATGCGGGTGCGTGGCCGGCTGTGGGTGTCTAACACTTGACCGCCGG
>JANLSI010000245.1:0-6094 GCA_031362345.1 Pseudomonadota bacterium | reverse complement strand
CGCGCTTCAGCCAGTCGTCTTCGCTCGCGAGCGTGGTGATAGCGTGCACGATATCGACCGCCTCATCGTGGCTGCACAGGGTATTGATCAGATCGAGATTCTCGCGCAACGGCCCGCCGCCGACCTGTGGCTCAGCGAAGGACTGCAACAAGCCGGTGAGTTCGCGACGATTGCGCGTGGGGTCGCGGTGCCAGGACGCAGCGGTCAAAGCTTCCATCACCAGCGCCTTGCCCGCGTGCTTGATCTGATAGTCGGCGAGACCGGCGAAAATCGCGTCACTGGCACCGATCTGCGCGGCGGTCAAAGCCAGAAACGCGCCGCTTCGACCGGGCGCACGGGCCAGAAACCAACTGCCGGCGACGTCGGCATACAGACCGATGTTGATCTCGGGCATCGCGATGCGCACGTGCTCAGTCACCACGCGATGACTGGCGCCCACCATCAAACCCATGCCGCCCCCCATCACCACACCATGGCCCCAGCACAGCACTGGTTTCGAATAAGTGTGGATGAGATAGTCGAGGCGGTATTCACGAGAGAAGAAATCCAGCGCGTACTGATTAGCCGCGATGTCGTCGCGTTGTGGCGAAGCGTGATGGGCCACACAGGCCGCGTGCAGCTTGAGCAGATCGGCGCCCGCACAGAAGGCGCGCTCGCCGGCGCCTTCCAATATCACCAAGGCGATATCGGCATCGGTGGCCCACGCCGGCAGGCGTTCACTGAGCAGGTCGATCATATCGAGGCTAAGTGAGTTGAGCGATTTCTCGGCATTGAGACGCGCCACGCCGATACGCTGACCGCCGATGGTTGGGATTTCTTCGAATACAACGGCGCTGGGGACAGATGCTGACACGATACAGTCCTTTCTAATATTCAAGTTGTGAACAAATTCCGCCGTGTTCGCACCTTATGGGTTTCACGGCGCATTGTCCCATTGATTGGGGAAGGGTGGGACTCTTCTCCTCCCCTTGTAGGTCCGAATTTATTCGGACATTAAAACACCCACCTCCGCGCAAAGTAGTGGCAGGAATGTCCGACTGAAGTCGGACCCACAAGGAGAAAGCAGCGCGATATGGGCTGCACACCCTGGGACCCAGGCGCCATACTCCCGCCATGAACTGCGTCGGTCACCAGGCACCCGGTCAACGATCCGCTGCTGCTGGTGCCGCTGCCGGCGCAGGCCACTGAGCATCTCGGCTTCGGTGTCACCTGCGCCCTCACCTATGAGCATCCCTATCCTTTCGCACGGCGCATGTCGACGCTCGATCACCTGAGCCAAGGCCGCATCGGCTGGAATATCGTGACCTCCTACCTCGACAGCGCGGCGCGCAATATGGGGCTCGCGCAGCAGATTGGCCATGACGGCCGTTATGAGATGGCCGAGGAATATTTGCAAGTCTGTTACAAGCTGTGGGAAGGCAGTTGGGAAGACGATGCGGTCGTGCGCGATAAGCAACGCCGAATATTCACCGATCCCACCAAGATACATGGCATTGCCCACGCGGGTGAGTTCTACACCGTGCCCGGCATTCACTCGCGTTCAGAACGACACGCAATTCACACCATCGACGCGCATTACCGACAACTGCTTGAAGCGCGCCTTATAGGCGGCGCGGATCGCTTCGATGTCGGCATCCTTGGCGATGGCGGGCGAATACCAGATCAACAGCATGCGCGATGGCTCATGACTGATCACACCGTCCGGTCGGCGCCATTGGCCACGGCCCATGAGTTCGGTCAGACCCTCGGGAAAGCGTGGCGTGACTTCTTCGTCGACAAATTGCTGCCATTCCTTGTCAGCGAGCGGTTGACCATCGGCATGCGCCGTACCGAATAGCAGTTCGACGCGTGCCATCAATCGTGCTGGCCGGCCGCACTCGCCGGCCTGCGCGACACTATGATGTTGCAGGAAGCTCAGCGTCAGCATCCAGGCCAGGGCCGCAGCTCGCAAGCTGATCATGCTGACCGCGCGTCGCGCTGCAATGCCAGTAGCGTGATGATCACCGCCAGCACGCCATAGGCGGCGGCGAACTGCCATACCAGTATTTGCGCGACACCGCTCAAGGCCCACGGCCAATACATGCCACCGCCCGCTTCGACGGAATGGATGATGCCGAACAGGGTCAGCACGGCGGCGACCAGCAAGGTCATGACAGCGGCGCCATAACGTTTGTCGATCAGGGCGGCGAGAAAACCTCCCCACAGCATGGAAGTGATAATGAAGCCATTGCCGAGAGCGACGATCAGGCCAAGTTCGGGTAGACCGTGACCGTCGGCTTGCAGCAGTTCCTTGAAACGTTCGGGCGCGACATAGCTCGGGTCGCCGAGCTTGATCGCCAACAGGCGCGCGATGGCGGGAAAGAAACTGAAGGCCACCGCCGTGGCATGGCGTGCCGGGCTGGCCTCGAAGGCCTGGCTCGTCATCTCGATAGAGACAAACACCAAGATCGGTGCGAGCACCGCCAGTGGCAGCAATTCGACCAGGGTCGACAGATAACCGAGCACGCCACCGAGGCCGATGAACACCCCGGTGAGCAAGGTATAGCCGGCGCGCGCGCCCATTTTTTTGTAGGCCGGATGACCGATGTAAGGCGTGGTCTGGGCCACACCGCCGCACAGGCCGGCGACCAGGGTCGAGAGCGCTTCCACCAAAAGAATGTCGCGGGTCTCGAAGTCGTCACCCGCTGCGCGTGCGCTCTCAGCGTTGTTGATACCGCCGATCACCATCAACAGACCAAAGGGCAGATAGAGCGGCAGATAGGGCCATGTCGACGCCAAGCCAGCGATGAAACCGAGACTCGGCCACGGCAAGGCGAAGCGCCAAGTAAGCGCACCCGGCGCATGATAGGCCGGCCCGATCAACCCCAACGGCCCAAGCCCGTAGTACAGCACGGTGCCGAGCAAAAAAGCCGCGAACACGCCGGGCACATTGCCCGGCAGTGGCCCGCGCGCCACTACTCCATAGAGGATGACACCGAGCGTCGCCAAACCGACGATGGGCGCGCTCAGCACTTCGAGCATGGGCAGAAAGCCGATCAACATGAGGGCAATGGCAGCAATCGCGCCGAGCAGACCCGCACGTGGCACCAGACGGCCGATGGTCGCACCGACGAACGACAGCAGAAACTTCAACACACCCATAACCATCATGCCGGCCATGCCGAGCTGCCAGGTGGCAATGGCGGCGGCGTGTTCGTCCAGCCCGTGCTGTTTGAAAGCAACAAAGGCCGGGCCCAGCACCAGGAAGGCCAGACCAATCGTAGTCGGTGTGTCGATGCCTAGCGGCATGGCCGTGACGGTGTCGCGGCCGGTACGCCGCGCGAGGCGCACCGCCATCCACGTGTAGAGCAGATCGCCCACCAGCACACCGAGCGCCGTGCCCGGAAACATGCGGCCGAACACCACCTCTGCCGGCATCTTGTAGATGCCGACCAGCACGGCGGCGAGAAAACCCATCACGGCGAGGTTGTCGACCATGAGTCCGAAAAAGCCGTTGATATCGCCGGCGGCGAACCAGCGTGGGCGAGCGAGCGACGCCTTAGATGCGGAACTACTCACCCGCGATGGATAGGATCCACCCACAACACCTGCTGCGGCTGCTCTACCGCTTCGATGTCGAGATTGACGACCACCGCTTCGTTGTCGCTGCGCACCAGCACGCATTCGAGCGTCTCATTGGTCGAGGCGTTGATCTCCTGGTGCGGCACATAGGGCGGCACGAAGATGAAATCGCCAGGGCCGGCCTCGGCGGTGAATTCGAGATGGTCACCCCAGCGCATGCGGGCGCGGCCCTTGAGTACGAAGATGACGCTTTCCAGCGCACCGTGATGATGGGCGCCGGTCTTGGCATTGGCATGGATATGGACTGTGCCGGCCCAAATCTTCTGCGCGCCGACCCGTGCCAGATTAATTGCCGCGGCGCGGTTCATGCCTGGTGACTGGGCGGTATTGGTATCGAGTTGGTCGCCGGGGATGACTTTCACGCCATGCAGCTGCCAGTCGACCGGGCCGTGATTGTGATCGGGATCGTGGGGATGGACGTGGTCGTCATGGGACATGGCAATACTCCGGCGCGTGGGGGCGGGGTTTAGTTTTTTGCAGGCAACACCTGCCGACACCAACTCGTGTGGCTCAGCCGCGGCCTTCGGCCGATGCCATCGGATCGTAGCCGGGTTGCTTGAACTTGCTGTGTAACTGGCGACGGCGCACGCCCATATTGCCGCCGTCGTAGAGTGGGAAACACAGCGCATCTTGCATGAGACCGGCGAGCGGCGTGAGATCGGTATAGCTGTCGACACCGACCAGCCGCATCGCATCGTAGACCACCTGTACGCACAGCTCCGAGGTATGCACCTTGGTCATGATCGCGAGCTCGTCACTGCGCCGTTGCGTGATGTCGAGTTGATGGCAGGCTTTCCAGGTCAGATAGCGTGCTGCCTCGATGCGCATCTTGAGGTCGGCCAACATGTAGCCGACGTTCTGGTATTCGATGACCGGCACGCTGCCTGAACGTTTGTCGTGTTTGGCGAACTCATAGGCGACGTCGAAGGCCGCGCGCATGACACCCGTGCAGGCCGCGCCGATGAGGGCGGCGGTCCACGAGAAAGCGTATTCGCAAATCCTGGCGCCATCGCCCGGTTGGCCGAGGATATTCCCGACCGGCACCCGCACTTCGTTGAGATGAATGCGCGGCGAGACGGCGGCGCGATGACCCAAGGTGTCGAGATAAGCAACCACTTCGATGCCAGGCGCATTGCCGGGCACCACGATCACCGCCAGCGACTCGTGCGGTGGCTTGCGCGGATCGGTGCGGCATACCACCGAAAGTAGGTGCGCACCCTTGCCGTCCCAGCCACTGCCATTGGTGGTGTAGTGCTTCTGACCCGTGATGACCCATTCATCTCCGTCGCGGCGCGCGAAGGTTTGCACGCCGGCGTTGGGGTCGGGGTCGTTGTAGTTGGCGCCGCCGGTGACTTCAGTGAAAGCGAAAGCAGCGAGCCGCTCGGCTGGCGCGGCGAGTATTTCGCCTAACCACTGACGTTTTTGATCGTCCGTGCCGAAACCGATGATAGGTTGCAGACCGAGACCGGTCGCCAACACGGTAGTTGGCACGTTGATGTCGACCGCCGTCAGCTCTTCGGCGGCGAGTGCGAAATCCAGCGTTGAGAGTCCTTGTCCGCCGAAGGCCTGCGGGATGAGTGCGTGCACGAAGCCGTTGCTGGCCATCTCGGCGTAGAACGGCCGGGTGGCGAAGAAACGATCTTCAGGCTTGGCAAAAGCGGCGATGGTCGGACGGACCTTGCTGAGCACCGTACGCGCGAATCCGCGGGCGGCCTGTTGCAGAGCCTGCTGTTCGGCACTGAGGGAGAAGTCGATAGCCATGGCGAGAATCCCGTAGTCGGCGCCTGCGCCGCGCATTACCATCCAGCGGACGATGCAGCACTTATAGCCAGGGGTCCCCGCCATGTCCACGACCATCGAACTGAACGACACCCACCTCAAATATTTCAGTATCGCCGACGCTCAGCAGATGCCTGGCCTGCGCCTGGTGCTCGGCAACTACGCCATCCCCGGGCCCTGGCGTGAAGCCTGTAAAGCCATCTTCCACGTCAAGGGCATCGCCTATGCGCCGGTCGTGACGGGCAATGCCGGCACACCCGATGCGGCGATGGGCATGCACGGCACGCAATCGGAACTACGCGCGTGGACCGGGCAATCGAGTCAGCCGGTCGCGGTGTGGAACGACGAGCGCCCCCGTGCGAGCTGGATAGATCAATTGAATCTGGCCGAGCGCTTGCAGCCGCAACCACGCTTGATACCGACCGACATCGCAGAGCGTGTATTGATGTTCGGCCTCATCAACGAAATCGCCGGCGAATATGGCCTGGGCTGGTTGAAGCGCGTGCTGACCGTGCATGGTCAGTTGCGCAATCCGACCAGCGATGGGCAGGCGCGTAAGTTCTTCGAGTTCATGGGTGGCAAGTACGGCTATACCCAGGAGATTGCCATGGCTGCACCGGCCCGCATCGCGACAATTCTGCATACCTTGGACGCGCAACTCGCTGCACAACAGCGTGCCGGTCGGCGTTATCTG
>JANLSI010000229.1:0-7969 GCA_031362345.1 Pseudomonadota bacterium | reverse complement strand
GCGATAATAGCCGCCGCCTTGCACGTCGGCGGGTGTACCGGCCAGACGCAGTGTGTAGCTGCGCGTCACACCGTCCTCGCCGTCTAGTTCTATCCTGCCACCGCTCGGTCGTCGTGTGCCGCTCAAGTATTGGAGTTCGTGGCGCACAGCGATGAGTTTGATCGCGCGGCCATCGGCGTAGTCCAGGCGGCCTTCGAAATCGATGGTGCGGCCATCGGACGTCTCATGGGTGTTGTAAAAGCCGCAGTGGTCTTCGACCTGGAACGGCACCCACATGCGCAGGGCGCGGTGCTCAGCGTCCTCGCCATCGCGGTCGATGCCCTTGATGCCGGTTGGCACTGCCATCGACGAGCGCACGCCCCAGGAATGATCGCGCATCGCGTGCCAGCCCTTGACCTCGATGCGCTGTCCGTCGACCCGCGCATAGCCGCTGGCGCGACAGATCTGGGTATACCGAATCAGATCGTTGACCACCGCACCGTACTTGAAATGCTGATAACGATCTTCGACGAAGGGTGGCGATTGCGACTCCAGCACCACCTCGAATTCGACGCCGGACGGGTTCTCATCCGCCACCAGGCGCAGCCGCTTCATCGGTTCGAGGATCTCGTAGCGCAGCGGCCCCACCGCCAACTCACCATAGCGCGGATGCAGAGCGCGCGCGGCCCGCACCACACTCTGGCGATTGTCATGGGCGACCGACGCCCAACCGTCGATGACGTTGACATTCGGATGCAGACGCAAACCTGTGAAGAAATACCAGTCCGGCGCATAGAAGGCGCAGAAGTAGCCGTCGTTGTAGTGCGCATCCGAAGTCGCGACGGTCGCGAACGGCGTCGGCGCCTGGTGGAAGGGAAAGTCATCGAAAGGACTCAGTCGCATCATGACATCACCACCAAGTAACTTAACGAGGGTTGCGCTCAAGCGCCGCGCCGCGTCCGCGCCGGCGGACGCGGCGGCGCGGGACGGCTGCCCTTGGCGAAGCGGTCCATGCCCGCCATCGCCTCGGCCGAAACGGACGGGGCATGGCACAGCTCGACCTCGAGATCCAGCCCGGCTTTGAGCGAGAGACCGATAGTGGCGAGCGCCGCCTTGCGATCGACGCGGATGCCGCCTTGTGCATAGCCTGCGATATGAGTGGCAAGCGCCATCGCACGGGCGACGGCGCTGCCCGCCGGCACGACTTCCTGGGCAAGTCCCATGGCGAGTGCGCGATCGGCATCGATCTCCATGCCAGTCTCGATCAAGTAAAGCGCATTGCCCATACCGAGCAGACGCGGCAAACGCTGCGTACCACCATCGGCCAGCGGCAGGCCCCAGCGCTTGTTGAGCAGGCCGAAGCGCGCGGTCTCATCGACGATACGAAAGTCGCACCAGATCGCGAGTTCAATACCCCCGGCCCAGCAATTGCCGTTGATGGCTGCGATAGTCGGCTTGCCGGGATCGAGCTTGGCGAAGCCCATCGGACCGGCGTCGTGCGTGCGGCGGTGTTCGAATAGTTCTTGCATTCCTTTGAGGTTGGCGCCGGCACAAAAGGTGACGTTACCGGCACCGGCGATCACCAGTACCTTCTGCTGGTCGTCGGCGCCGAAATCGCTGATCGCATCGGCCAGCAACATCGCCAGCTCGGCATCGACGTTGTTGTGTACTTCGGGCCTGTTGAGCGTCAACAGTGTCACTTCGCCGCGCTCTTCGATTAATAGCTTGGACATCGAACTCCCCTCACGACCGCGCGCTCCGCGCGTGGTCAGATTGTCGCTTGAAACAAGTTAACCACCCAGAAGGTCCCAGCGCTCACGTTGAGCATCCGCACTTCGAACGCAGACAGATCTGTCGCGTTGAATCTACTGCGAACGAGCGGCTGATTAAACAGCGGGTGCGGGCGAAGGGCGGGATGCCCGTAGCCAGCCACACCGCTTACAGCTGAAGGCCACCAGTCGCTCCGCGTGGCAGTCCGCGCAGCGAACTCGCAAGAAGCGGAGCTCCAAGCGGCCGCACTTCAGATACTCTTCCAACTCGCGCTCACGCGCCGCCAGATGCTCTTCGAACGTTCGGTAGTATTGTTCAACGAGTTGATACAGGCGTGTCTGCTCGGGTCGGTGACGAGCATATTCGCCCACACGCGCAGCCCCAACACCGGCGTCCTTGCCTGCCAATACCGGCGTCATCCATCGCGTCCTTGCGGTACCGAAAGAATCTTGAAATGGTGGAGTCGGGGGCAACCAAATAGTTGTTCTAGCTGATTAATTATAGATGACTAAGGGGCATCGGTAAGACAGGGTTGCCCCCAGAGTTGCCGCCGGGAATTCAGCCATCGAGGAAATACGCGCCCCTCCCCCCGCGCCGGAGCCCCATCCCTGGCGCGGCCCGCCCACCGCCACCATCGGGAATGGAATCCGAAGCACGCCGGTTGTCTGATCCGGCCCTCTATTGACGTCGATACGCCGGGCGCGCTATCTGGGTTCAGCAAATAGCGAAACTTTTAAGGGCAACCTTCGTCTCCCGGGTTGGGACCGAAGCCGTGGCGCGAAGTGCACTATGGGCGCCCACGGCTCGGCGTAGGACGCAATGGATTGACGAGACGAATGTGACGGTCCTGCAAGAAATACTCGAATGGTCGCAAGATCGCCCAACCTGGCAGCGCGACGCCCTGCGGCGCCTCGTGGAGAGCGGCGAGCTTTCAGAGGATGACATTCGCGACCTCAGCGAAACGTGCAAAAGCGCGCACGGTCTTGCCGAGCCGAAGGACAGTCTTCCGATCACGGCGGGTCTCATACCCGACACAGGCGCGGAATTGGGAAAGATCACGCTGGTTTCGATTTTTCATCACCGCGGCGTAAACGCGCTCGCGGAGAGCCAGACGCTGAAATTCAACCCCAATCTTACCGTGGTCTACGGCGACAACGCGGCGGGCAAGACTGGCTATATCCGGATTCTCAAGAGTGGGTGCCGCGCAAGAGGGCCGGAAAAGATATTGGGGAATGTCGTCTCTGGCACCGCCCCGCACGCGCCTGCCGTCGCGATTAAGTACAAAGTCGAAACCGAAACGGAATATCGGGAATGGGCCGGACAGGGAGAGGACGATTTCATTTCCCGCGTCAGCGTGTTCGATACGCAGTGTGCCGCCGTATATCTCACAGAGAAAACTGATGTCGCATTCAGGCCTTTTGGGCTGGACCTGTTCGATAAGCTCGTGAAAGCGTGCAAGGCGGTTCGTGCACGGCTGGAGAACGAACAGCGCTCTCTAGGCTATAGCGCATTCGGGACCTTGAAGGAGCAGCTACCGGAAGGAACGGCCGCTGCGAAGCTGATCGCGAGCCTGTCCTCTCTCACGAAGGCCGAAACCGTTAAGGGTCTTGCGACTCTGTCGCCAGAGGAAGAAGGCCGCCTTGCGCTGCTGGAGAAATCACTTCTCGATTTACAGGCCAACGATCCCGAAAAACTGACCAAGCAATTGACCCCGCGTGCTGGAAGGGTTCGGACGCTTGCACGGCATCTCAAAGATATGGAAACGGCGCTCTCGCCAGAAGCAGTCGGTGCAGTGTTCGATATTAGGAGAGAGCCGCAGAAAAGCGGAGGAAGCGAAAAGGCTTCAGGCGGCAACCTTCCCCGCCGGGCTTTTTGAGGGAACAGGTTCGGAGTCCTGGGCTCTCCTGTGGGACTCGGCCCGCCGCTTTTCGCAAGAGCTGGCTTATCCAGGTCAGAACTTTCCTGTCGTTGGGAACAGCGCGCGCTGCGTGCTGTGCCAACAGGACCTCGATCATGCGGCTAGCCACAGACTCAAGCAGTTTGAGGCGTTCGTCGCTTCGACAACCGAGCGGGAACTCCGGGACGAGCGTGAAAAATTCACAAGGACACGGAAAGCTTTCGTCGATCTCAAGACAACGAATGAAGCCATCGACGAAACGATCAAGGAAGTGCACATCGAGCATGATGCCGTGGCAGACGCCATATCCTCGGCTCTCGTCGTGAACGAAAATCGGCGAAAAGCCGTCGCCCTGGCACTGACCACCAATACGGACCTTGCATCCGATTGCCCTGCGCTGGCGTCCGCCGAGCATCAGGCCGAGGCGCTTGCGGAACAGATCGACGAACGGATGAAGACGTTGAGTGGCAGTTCGAACGATGAAGCCAAAAAACGCATGAGTGTGGAAGTGCAGGAACTACGCGCCCGCAAATTACTTGCCAGGCATGAGCAACAGGTGCTAACCGAGATTGAGCGCAAGAAAAAAGTCGCCGCGTACGAACTGTGCCTGAACGATACGAAGACGCAGACAATCACGCAGAAGAGCACCGTCGTGACACGCACAGCCGTCACGCAGAAGCTCAAGAAAACCTTTCAGGACGAGCTTGTGAACCTTGCCTTCCGGCATGTCGAGGTGGAACTGAAAGAGGTCGGCGGCGCGGAGGGGGTTCTCTATCACAAACTGATCTTAACGCGTGCACCCGGCGTCGAACTGCCAAAAGTGATCAGCGAAGGAGAGCAGCGCTGCCTGTCAATCGCCGCATTCTTTGCCGAACTCAGCACTGCGGACGATCCTTCGGGGATCGTGTTCGACGATCCCGTGTCGTCGCTCGATTACAGGTGGCGCGAGGGTGTCGCGCGCAGGCTCGTCGAGGAGGCGAAGAAGAGGCAGGTTATCGTCTTCACGCATGACATCGTGTTCCTGCTGCTGCTCAAACAGTTTTCCGAGGAGCACGGAGTCGAACAACTCGATCAGCACGTCCGCCAACTTTCCAAAGGGGCGGGCGTTTGCACCGAAGAGCTGCCGTGGGTCGCATTGCCTGTGAGGAAGAAAATCGCGTTCATCAAGAACGAATGGCAGGCCGCCGACAAACTCTTCCGCGACGGGCATCAAGCCGTTTACGAGAAGGAAGCCAAATACTTGTATGGCTTGCTGCGCGAAGCGTGGGAGCGAGCACTTGAGGAAGTGCTCCTGGGGGGCGTTGTAGAGCGGTTCCGGCCCAGCGTTCAGACACAGCACGTCATCACTATTGCGGACATTACCGAAGAAGACTGCAGGACGCTGGACGCCGCGATGACCAAATGCTCTAAATGGTGTCACGATCAGGCCGCAGCCGCGCGCGCCGAAGTTCCAGAGCCTGAAGTACTCAAGGCCGACGTAGTGTCCCTGGAGAATTGGGTCACGTCCATCCGCAAGCGCCGCAACTAAAGTTCGGAAAAATGCTGCCCGATTATACAGAGACGAAGAAATTGTTTGGCCGATTCTTTCAGGCCTCTGCCCGGAGTAAGGCCCGGGCAATTTCGCCCTTCGCCGACGTTCAGATGCGCTACTTGAACGAGGGCAGGGGCATGAAAGTTATTCGCTCTGACGAGTCGGAATCGAACACTTCAGTGCAACAGCTCTCCAGTGAGATGGAGATTAAGTTCGATGAAGTACCAGACCTGACCTTTAAGAAGGCGCTCGCAAAGTACGACGAGATGATCCTCGACATGGTGCGCAAACAAACGGGGTTCGCGCTGGAGCGGCTGAACGAGGAAATACCGAAGAACCAGAGCGTCGATGCCAAAGGAAGGAAGTTCGACGCCGAGATCATTCTGGAGATGCTTGAGACGATTCAACTGGAGTTCTACCCAGACGGCCGACCCCATGAGTTGCACGTGGTCGGAGGGTTGTTCACACCCGAACGGCTCAATGCTGCGGACGAAGAGCTCCGGGACAATCCCGAGCTGCGGAAACGGTACGACAAATTAATGGCAAAGTAGGGTGAAGAATGGCGTGCTAGAGAGGCTACCGTCGAAAAGCCTACGCTCAATGGTATGCGCGAGATCCATCCAGTAGACCATGGAGCTGTAGCGGTGGCGCTGGTCGCGCGGGTGGCGCCATAGGCCGTTGGACTGGTGGCCGGGCGTATTCATGTCGAAGGCGTTCAGGAGCATCTGTCGTGCCATACCGGCTCTCTCCTGCCGTATAGGGACGTTTGGAGCCGCGTACTTCTCGATCGGCCGCCGTCGCCGGTAGTTGTCTGCCCAGTCATCTCATGTGCGGCCGAGAACGCGTGCGACGTTGGCAGCGGCGGCTGCAACGACCGCCTCCTGGTGTGGGAGCAGTTCGTGAGCTATGGATAGGTGCAGCCCAGCCGACAGTCCGAGATCTTCAGCGCTCTCCAGTCTCCACGACATTTAGCAGATGGTCACAACGTTGATACGTTTGCCGCTGCGGTGTTGAGGGCGATACAGCCCCGCTAAGCGGGCTGCTTTTTTACGGGCGTTAGGAGCCAGGCGTCGGCGCTCCACGGGCCACACTCTGGCCCAGTCTTGGCGACGAATGACCCGAACATGGCTTCAGGTGGCTATTAGAATCTTCGATGATCCTGACAGCGCTCCTGCGCTTCGGCCCGAGCAGTAAAGTAGCTTATGTCCGTCTACGACTCGCGTGGCGGTCTGGAGAGCAGGGCTGGAACGTCGATTCGCGACTCCACATGGACGCATTTTGCGGAGCCGGCGACGCTGCTTGCAGCCAAGCTTTCAGGGGTTGTCGAGCGCAAGCTAGCGCCGCAATATCGAGTAATTACCTGGAGTACGAACATGAAACGAGCTTTATTCGTCATCGATGTGCAGAACGAATATTTCGATGGCGCGCTTCCCATCACGGGGCGTGACCAGTCGCTTCAGAAGATCTGCCAACTCATGGATGCATCGAAGAAGGCAGGCATCCCGCGAATTGTGGTGCAGCACACCATGACCTCGCCGGACATGCCCATCTTTCAGCAGGGGTCAGCCTCCTGGGCTCTGCATCCCGAGATTGCCTCTCGCGGAAGCGAATACCAGTTCGAAAAGAACCTGCCGGGCAGTTTCACCGGGACCAACGTCGAGCAATGGCTGCGCAAGGAGGGGGTTGATACGGTGGTGATCGCCGGCTACATGACCCACATGTGCTGCGACACCACGGCTCGCGAAGCAGTTCACCGTGGCTTTAAGGTCGAGTTCCTGTCCGATGCCACCGGGACGCTGCCGCTGGACAATGCCGGCGGAAAGGTCACGGCCGAGGAGTTGCAGCGTTCCATCTTGGCTGCGCAGCAGCATCTGCTGAGCGAAGTTATCAGCGCGGACGAGTGGCTCAAGCGGATCGCGTTATGACGCCTGACGGGCTGAGACGGATACCATGAACGACACGCCGACCCGCTACACATTCATCGAGCAAACCAAGATTCAGGCCCAGGTCTTGGTTCCGCTGATCAAGGCATTCCAAGCTGAAATGGGAGAGGAACGTGCAAACCTGATCGCCAAGAAGGCGCTCGGAGGATAGATCCGCCAAGTCGCCGAGCAGACGGCAGTCACGGGCACCGGCATCGAAAAGATTTCAGCCATGGCTCCGTACTTCGCGGACGGCGACGCGCTCGACATTGAGGTTGTAAAGAAGACCGATACTGCTTTGGAGTTCAACGTCACTGGGTGTCGATACGCGACGTTCTACAAAGAACTCGGCGTACCGGAACTCGGGTTCCTGCTCCTTTGTAACCTCGACTATCCGCTGGCCGAGGCGCTTGGCGCTGATTTCAAGCGGACGCAAACGGTCATGCAGGGCGCTGACCATTGTGACTTTCGTTACGCCTTGAGAAAGGATCACACCTCAACATAGCGTGGTGTAGGTCTGTCGACGAGTGCGAATGCGGCGCTGTTGAATGAGCATTGCGGCCGTTGGCGCCCACCGCCCGATCTCTACTCGCGAAGCGGCCCGAAACGTCGCACTAATCCTGCCTCCGCGCGGTGACAATGAAGTAATCGGTGAAATTCCGTTTGGAGAGCCTAATGACTAAGAGAACTGGATTCATTTGGCACGAGGCCTATGCCTGGTACCAGTTAGGAAACGAAGCCGGTCTCGTCCGGCCTGACGGACGGGGTGTGCAACCCGATAGACACGCCTATGACCCGGAAACGGTTCGCCGCTTTCGGAATTTAATCGAGATGAGCGGACTGGCGGACAACCTGATCTGCATGAAACCC
>JANLSI010000160.1:0-4517 GCA_031362345.1 Pseudomonadota bacterium | reverse complement strand
CCCGCGCCGCCATTGGCGGTGCTGGTAGCGGTCAAACTCGTGGCTTTGATCGCGCCGGCATCGGTAAAAGTCAGACTCGAGGTCGCCGCGCCACCCTGCCCAGTCGTACCGCCGTTACTCCCGCCCCCTGTGCCGCCGTTGGCGGTCTGGTTCAATCTGAGCGTGCTGCCCGAACTCGTGCCGCTGACAGCATTGTTCAGTGTGCTGGCAGCGCCGGCGCCGCCGGTAGCACCACTCGCGCCATAACCGCCCGCGCCGCCCGTCTGAACGACAGTGACGGTTGCGTAACTCGTTCCGCTTGCGGTCGCGGTCGTATTGCTAGCGATGCCGCCAGCGCCGGCCGCGCCACCCGCGCCGCTGGCACCCCCGCCGCTACCGCCGCGCGAAGTGGACGAGGCGTTTGCCTGACCGGCCGTGTTGGTTGCGGTGGCGGCGGCTGTAGCGGCGCCGCCAGCGCCACCGGCCGCGCCAACCCCTTCCGGCACGCCCGTTCCGGGCGTACCGGCGGCGCCGCCGGCACCGCCGTAGGCCACCGAACTCGCTTGATTGGAATAACCGCTGGCAACCGTCGCGACATTCGCAGTGGCATTGCCACCCGCGCCGCCCGCGGCGGCATTGCCACCCAGGCCCGCACCGCCGCTGCCGCCGCTGCCACCAGTACCGCCACCGCCACCAGTCGCTTCTGCGCTGTTGGTGGTGTCGACGATGTTCGCCGTATTCGTGGAGGTTTGATTCGCGCCGGCGCCGCCAGGGGTGCCATTGGCACCCGCGCCGCCCGTTGTACCCGCAGCACCAGCAGCGCCCGTGAGATTGATGTCACTCATGAAATTAACCCTCCGCGCGAGCTGTTTTATTTATGCTTCGCGCTATCGCTGTCCGTGGCTCACGAGTCGCATGCCGTCCGAGTCGCGGCTGGTGCGATTCAAATGAAGTATGCGCCCGAGCTTAACAGCACAATTAGCGCGTAACTACGGGCCAGCGGTGAAATGTCTGAGACGAAGTTGCGGAATGCCGAGTATTACCGAACCAGTGGGTAGGGTCAGCACATGCTCAAGCCGCGTTTGCGCAAAAAAACCCCGGCAATTGGTGGCTTGAAGGTAGTTGAACAAAGCGTGGCGACGAAATGTAAACAATGGTCTCGGCGCGAGTGGCCATCTCAGTGTTGTGTACGAGGGGGTCGCCTACGACCCCAGTCGGTGCGCTAGCATAGGGCTCGCTCCGCAGCTCGCTAGCCACCCTCTAAGGCCAGTGACGCGGTTTCAATTCAGGCGTCATCAATCAGATGGCTATCCAGCGCGCGTCTTCGCTCGCGACAGGAGTATCAAGTGCAGAACGGCCTTCATTTCATTTCCGGCTTGCCGCGCTCAGGCTCGACTTTGCTCGCCGCCATTCTGCGTCAAAATCCGCGCTTCCACGCTGGCATGAGCAGCCCTGTGGGCTCCTTATTCCTGGCTTTGCAAGGTGCCATGAGCCGTCGCAATGAAGCCGCCGTATTCATTGATGACAATCAAAAACGCGAACTGCTGAAAGGCATTTTCGATAGTTACTACCACGCCATTCACCCGCAGCAAATAGTGTTCGATACCAACCGCGCCTGGTGTTCGAAACTACCCACGCTGGTGCCCTTGTTCCCGCAAGCCAAAGTCATTTGCTGCGTGCGCCACGTGCCATGGATCATGGACAGCATAGAGCGCTTGATCCGTGAAAACGCCTTTGAGCTGTCAGGGATTTTCGGCTTCGAGTCGCTCAACACCGTGTATACGCGCGTCAACCGGCTGGCGGTCAGCGACGGCTTGGTGGGGTTCGCGCTCGACGCGCTGCGTGAGGCTTTCTGGAGCGAGCACGCCGACCGCTTGATTTTGATCGGGTACGAAGCCCTCACCCAGAAACCGGAGCACACGCTGCGCACGCTCTATGAATTCCTCGGCGAACCGTGGTTCGAACACGATTTCGATAATGTCGAATTTGAAGCCGAACAATTCGATCTCGCCTTGGGAACTCCCAACCTGCACCGCGTGCGACGCAAGGTGGAATCCATTGAGCGGCAGAGCGTGTTACCGCCAGAGCTCTTCAACCGCTTCATGAATGATGCTTTCTGGGCGGTGCCGGAACTCAACACCAATAACGTGCCGGTGTTACTACCGGACAGTATTGCGCCTGCCCAGTAGGCGCGGGCCGCACGCCCTATGCAGTCGGAAAGTTGAGTCACGACGCGATTGAGACCATCGCCAGCGGCTGGCCGTACCGCATAAAGCGCCCGGTAGCGGGCCACCGCGGACGGCGTACGGCAAGATCTTCCGAAATGTGAACTACCAGACGGAAGCGGCAAGGGCCGCATGGTCTATTCGGGCAGGCATGGCGTACAAAGGGGGGCATGCGAGTTCTCGTTGCCCTCGTCGGCCTTGCGAGAACGCACCGCTGACACAATTGTTGATTTTACTTGGCAATCGGCAATGAATTAGGATGGGCTAGCATAAGTCTGTCCAGCCGACGGACGCGCGGCCCTTACCTCCAGGTCGTGCATGAACCGCCTGCGCCGAGTGTGAAAATTAGAAAAGGGAACGCTATGACTTCGCTACCATGTACTTCACCAACGGCTAGTCGTCCTTCAGCTGTGCGACGTCTGTCAGGCATGACACTCATGCTGGTAGTCGCAAGTTCTGCCCAAGCGGCCCTGCTAAGCAACGGCGGGTTCGAGGCGGGCGACTTCACGGGCTGGTCAGTCACTGCGTTCACCGGCCAACATCTTGGCCAAGACGACTCTAAACACACTACCGCGAACTTTCTGGCCAACGAAGCGGCCGGTGTGTCAGCCTTATCTGGCAACGGTGTCGTGACATCTCAGAATGGTTCTTTCGACGGCAACGGGCCAGTCGCCTCGACGGCGGTAATCGCGACCGAAGCTAGTCACTTGGCGTTCATCTCCAATGAAACCGGCGCAGGCGACGGCAGTATCGTCGGTTCGGCGATCCGAACCACGTTTACCGTCATCGCCCATGCCTCGACACTGACCTTCAATACACAGTTTCTTTCTAACGAAGAAGTGGACGGTGCCTTCGATTTCGGTGGCGTCGCGTTGCTTGATAGTTTGAATCACATTCTTGCCGAATTGACTCTGGACAGTGACCCGACTAATGGCTCGAGCGCGGCCCATGCGCACGCGACACTGACGACGTCGGATCCGAGTAGTCCGGCTCATCCTGGTGTAGGCGGATTCCTCAACAGTACCGGTTGGCTGACTGGCTCATTCGATCTTACCGGTTTCGACGGCCAACAATTGACCTTACTGGCCTACTCGAACCAGACAGGCGATGACCAGACCGAAAGCCGTCTGCTTCTCGATAACATAGCCCAGACTGCGTCCAACCCTGTTCCCCTACCGACCTCGGTGGCGTTTTTGCTCCCGGCGGTGGTTAGCCTGTTTGGCGGCGTCCGCCGTCGACGAAACTGTGGTGCAGCGACATACTGAGAAACTAGCCCCAACGAAATTTAGCCCGCGCCGTTCGATGCGCGGCGCCGAGCCCGGCCCGCCGGCCCATCTCCGCACTTATTTTTCTCAGCTCCGTCTTGGCCAATCTTCGAAGAGAAGTTGGCTAGGGCGAATTGTGACCGTAACAATCCCCCGGCAAAGCCCTGTCTTTCCTACACATCTTTTATCGCCGTCGGGGAAGCGAAACTTGCAAGAGATTCACGGATCGGATCGACTGTCTATCGATGATTGGTGTCGATCGGTACTTCGGGATCTGACAGAAATACCTTCAACTGAGTTCGCCGCTCTCGTGCATAAGCGAGCGCCTTGCTCAACGGGTTGCTTGGCAGCAAATCGCGGCGGCTGCATTGCGCTTCACACCAGCACCAGAAGGCGCGCACGACCGGCTCACTGTATTGCGTGCGGTAAGCGAGTTTCTGTTCGCCGAGAGGTTGGCGAGCACAGATCTGCTGTTCATGCTGGTAAAGCCGCCCGATCAGGGCGAGCGCTTCGCTAGTCGCGTGTGGCTCAGCCTCGCGGGCCTGCTCAAAGTGGCGCCGGCTATGCGCCCAGCAACCCGCATGGGTCACGACGCTATGCTTTTCCGCATACCGCGCATAGGCATCGTAACCATCGCTGAGCAACGTGCCATTGAAGTGGCTGCCCAAGAATCGCGCGACATGCTCACGTGCCCGCGATGGCGCGTAGTGGAACACCACTTCGTCATCCTCAGCATAGATTGGCCAGAAGTAGGCCTGGCGCATCTTGCCTTGCTCTTTGCGTCCGGCCTCGATCGGGTACTGCTCGCCTCATCCCTGAGATTGCGCGGCTCGACCAGTTCGTCAGACTCGTGCGGCTGAGCGTGAATCCCGCCGCTTCGAGTCGCTGCTGCGGATAGTCGCCGCGCCGGTTCGCGTCCTTGCAGTACACGATCTTGGTCTTGTCGGGGTGCAATTCCAATCTGCACACCGCTAGTCGCACTTGCAGCGCGTGCCACAGCGATTGGGCTTGCGCCTCGCTTCGGCAGTGACAGATGACATCGCCTGCG
>JANLSI010000146.1:0-5743 GCA_031362345.1 Pseudomonadota bacterium | reverse complement strand
CGATGTGGAGCCGGGCGGCGACGAACGTTTCAACCATCGAGTCGCGCGCGACGCCGTGCTGCTCGCGGTAGCCGATAAACTGCCCGCGCACCAGGTCGTCGGGACTGAGCGGACGGATCATCCTGAACACCTTTGCCTGCTCTTCGCGGATCGACTCCGGGTGGGTCGCTGTCGGCGGTTCCATGGCGAGGAAGCCCACGACTTGGAGCAAGTGGTTTTGCAGCACGTCACGAATTGCGCCGGACTCCTCATAGAAACCACCGCGACCCTCGACGCCGAGGGTCTCAGCCATCGTGATCTGCACACTCTCGATATAGTTGCGATTCCATAACGGCTCGAGGAAGGTGTTCGCGAAACGGAAGACCAGCAGGTTCTGCACCGATTCCTTCCCAAGATAGTGGTCGATGCGGAACACGGACGACTCGTCAAAGACTGCGTGGAGCGTCGCGCTGAGCGCCTGCGCGGACGGCAGGTCACGGCCAAAAGGCTTCTCCAAGATGACGCGCGCGCCACGGGCGCAGCCCGATTGGCCAAGCAGCTCGACCACGCCCATGAACACACTCGGGGGAATGGCGAGATAGTGCAGCGGGTGCTCAGCACCGCCGAGTGCCTTACACAGCGCAGCGTGGGTGGCCAGCGCCCGATAGTCGCCGCTAATGTAATGGAGACGTTCCTGGAGTTGCGCAAAAATCGCCTCGTCGAAGCAGCCGCCTTTCTCGACGCTCGCGCGGGCTCGCGCCCGAAACTGATCAATCGTCCAATCCGAACGCGCGACCCCGATGACGGGTACTTGGAGACGCCCGCGTCGCTCCATCGCATAGAGCGCAGGGAAAATCTTCTTGTAGACCAGATCGCCCGTGGCGCCGAAGATGACCAGGGCGTCTGAGTGAGGAATGTTCATGCGTTGCAGTTCATTTCTCTGGCGTTTCCAAGTGGCCGCCAAATCCATAGCGCATGGCCGAGAGCAGCTTGCCCTGGAAATCTGCCTTGCCGCGCGAAGCGAATCGCGCATACAACGCCGTGGTGAGCACCGGCGCCGGCACCCCTTCGTCGATGGCAGCTTGGATCGTCCACCGTCCCTCGCCGGAATCTGACACCCGGCCCGCGAATTGCGTGAGGTCGGCATCGTTCGCCAACGCTTGTGCCGTCAAGTCCAACAGCCACGAAGCGATGACGCTGCCGCGCCGCCAGAGCTCGGAGATGTCGCCCAGATTGAAATCAAATTGATAATGCTCGGGATCACGCAGCGGGGTGGTCTCGGCGTCCGGGTCAGACGACAGTTTGCCGATATTAGCGTCGCGCAAGATCCCAAGCCCTTCGGCATAGGCGGCCATGAGGCCATACTCGATACCGTTGTGGATCATCTTAACGAAGTGGCCGGCGCCATGGGCACCGCAGTGCAAGTAGCCGTGTTCCGCCGTGCTGCCAAGGTTCTCACGCCCGCTCGTGCGCGATATGTCGCCGCTGCCCGACGCCAGCGTGGCAAAGATCGGATCGAGATGTCGCACCACACTTTGCTCGCCACCGATCATCAGGCAATAGCCGCGTTCCAATCCCCACACACCGCCGCTCGTTCCTACATCGACATAGTGAATTTCATGGGGTGCAAGCTGCTTTGCGCGTCGGATATCGTCTATGTAGTGCGAATTCCCGCCGTCAATCACCGTATCCCCAGGCTCAAGCAAGGGCAGCAGATCGGCGATGAAGGTATCCACCACGGCGGCAGGCACCATTAACCACACTGCGCGCGGCTTTTGCAGTTTCTTCACCAGATCCGCGAGCGAGGAAACCCCGATAGCGCTTTCCTTGACCAAGTCCGATACCCGCTGCGGCGACCGATTGAAGACCACGCATTGATGGCCGTCGTGCATGAGTCGCCGCGCCATATTGGCGCCCATCCGGCCGAGCCCGACCATTCCGAGTTGCATTGTTGTTTTCATCTTCTTCATCGCTTCTACAATTTGTGCTTCACTCATCTCAGTGGTGCTTGTAATAGCCGACATTCACGATGTCATTCCAACTAGTGGTGTTGTGGCACTCGAAACACTGATCAATCTGCGCGTGCTCCTTGCCTGCGAACTTCTGCGAGATCATCGAGAAATGCTCCATGTAATGGCTGGGCGGCGGCTGGTGGCACTGCACGCACTCCTTGGACCGGGCTGACGGGTGTTGGTAGCCGGCTATGATCCACGATTCGAAGCTGTGGCACTGCGCGCAGTCGTTGCCGAAGCGCTTCAAATGCGGGTCTCGGCGATCATGGCACCCAGCGCAGTTGAGGGCTTCACGCGCAGTGTTGGTACCGAGACGGTCTGGACTATCAACGCGAAGCCAAGTCTTCAGCGATTGCAGGGTGGTGGCACTGTCGGCGTCACCTCGCGATGCGCGTGCAAGTGATCGCGCGCCGACGCGCGCAAGCGCTACATGGTCCATCACAATCGGTCGGACGCTGGCAGGCTGGTGCTCGACGTGACAGGTTGCGCATTCCTGAATGCTGGCGTGAAACGCAGTCGGCTGGCGACCCAGCAGTCGCTCGGAATTCGCATGACACACGGTGCAGTTGGTGACTGTCACACCCACGGTCGGCTCGTGGCACGCCGTGCAGCGCTCGCTCAGGGAGGCGTGCCGAAGTGACAGTGGACCCGGACGTACGACCTGTTGCCACGCGGCAGATACCGGCTTGAAATGCGCGATGGCAAGCGACACTGCGGTGGTGACAGCCACGATCAGCACGCTCCACAGGACGAACTGCTTCATGGCAGCCACCGCAGTCCAAAGTAGACGCCAAACCCGATGTGCAGGGCGAGCAGCGCGTAGAGCGAGACGGAGAGCGCGATGTGCAACTTCAGCGCTCGACTGAACCAGCGTTTGAAGAATTCGTGCATCCGGATCGCGTACTCCAGATCAGCAACCGATTCGGCAATGCGAGTGACCTCACCGGCGGCACCGCCCGCTCGGATCTCGAGCCCGAGAGCAGCGAGACTTGCCGACCAGACCGGCGCCTGAGGCGGGGCTCTCATGTCAGCCGGCAAGCGTTCGAGCGCGCCCCACGCACTGTCCAGATCGCCTCTGGCGGTCTGCAGCAAGGCCAGCTTGTCGGTAATTTCGTGCGCCACGTAGGTGAGCAGATAACCCACCACATATCCGCTCATGACGACGAGCAGCATGACGGCGGTCAACGCAATGCCCAGCCAGCTGTCGTACTTGTGACCGGTGTGAATGATCGCGAACAAGGGACCGAGAATGCCCGTAACGACGTGCAGGTTAAGCATCGCCTGCAGCGACATGTGCGGGGTTAAGCGGGCCTTGAAGAATGGAACGCGCTTGGCGAACGTGTACGCGAGCGGTACCAGCATGAGCGCGGCGCCGGTGATGCCGAACACCGCCCCCATGCCACTGCCCGCAAAGCGCGGTGCGCGGTGGACGAGAAAGCCCAGCCAAGCCAGCAATAGAAGGCAAATCACGCCGCTGACGATGATGCCTTCACGCGCTTTCATCGTTATGCGTCTACCGCGATTGCGCCCTTAGGCTTGGCCTGGCAGGCCAGAATGATCCCGTTGATCTTGTCATCGGCATCAAGGCCGTCATCAACTGCCATGTCGACCTCACCGGCCGTCATTTTTATCTTGCACACACCGCAAGTCCCAACGCGGCAAGAGAACTCAATTCCAATACCGAGCTCTTCGGAGAGTTCAAGTACAGTCTGACCGTTATGAATTTTGGCCGACTTGTCGTTCCTCGAAAATGTGACCAGCGGCCCCGTCGCAGGGACACTGGGTTTGCCGGTGGTGCCAGCGGCGGCCGGCGCGGGTTTGGGCGTGCCAAACGCTTCGGTCTTCAAGTTTTCGGGGGCCACACCTAACGCCGTGAGAATGGCCTTGGTCGCGTCCATCATCGATGGCGGCCCACACAGGTGGATCCTCCGCGACGCGATATCGGGTACGGTCTGGGTGAGCAATTCCTTGGTGATGCGTCCGCGTGGTCCCCGCCAGTCGGTCTCGCCCGGGCGCGACATCGTGACTGCAAGGTGTAACTTGGGGTTTGCTCGCTGTAGCGCGGCAAGTGCGTCGGAAAAAATGAAATCAGGCGGCGCGCGGCACGCATAAATAAGAAAGATGTCGCCGGCCCAGGCCTGCTCAGTCAGATAGCGAGCGATACTCATCAACGGGGTGATGCCCACGCCACCGGCGATGAGGACGACGCTGTCTGCCTCTGTTCCGTTAAACGTAAACTTGCCGACTGGGCCGCCCACTTCAATCTGATCGCCAACCTTGAGGAGATCATTTAGATGGCGCGAGACCGCGCCGCGAGGCTCACGCCGTACGGTCAGTTCTGCGTATTCGCGTTGCGTTGGGGAGGATGAGATGGAATAGGAGCGGTTCATTCGCGCACCGCCAATGCCGAAAGCGGTGTTGAGGAACTGGCCGGGCACAAACGAAAATGGCAGACGCCGATCGCCGGACGAGGACAGCAAGCGAAACGTTTTGACGTTCGGCGTTTCGATGACGATGCTTCCCACCCGCAGTTGACCGCGCCAATTGGCCGTCACGGGCGCCGACGGTGGTCCTGGTACTGCGGCCGCAGGTGCAGTAGCGGAGGTCGGTGCAACAGGTGATGGTGCGTCGCCAGCCGCTGCCGCCCCCGCCGTGGGTGGGTCGGGTGCGCCAGCAAGTGGTGGCGAGCCGCCCGGCGGAGTCGCTCCTGAGTCTGGCTCGATACGCTTAAAGAGGGCAGCGGTGCGGCGCATCTTGAAGAAGTACATGGCGACCATCGCCAGGGCGAACGTCACAAGCAAGAACATTGCAAAAAGATGAAACGGCGCCGTACCGAGCAGTCCGCCGGGCGCCTCTCGCGCAATCGGCGAAGCGAGATTCATCTCGCGTTTGAACCAGTCGAGCGCGAGGTTGCGCGGGGCCTTACCTTCCGCAAGAACTTGCCGCGCCGCGATGCCCGCGCCTAGCGCATCGAGCCCCTCGCGCATAAGGCCAATAGACTGCTGCATGGCCAGGTAGTTGCCGGCTTGGGCCGCGCGCTCAAGCGACTCGGCACCGGTCGTGAGGCGCCCCATTCCCTCACTGATTTGTGTGCTCGCCAGTGCCTCGATCTCGATACGCTTTTCCGGCGTGAGCGCAGGAAGCGTCATCAGCGTAGGGTAGATCGGCGTTTTAGCTGCCGACGATCCGCAGCCTCCGCCCATGCATCCGCCCATCGGACTCGGTGACGCACCCGCAGGCGCCATCATGCCGCCCATTGCGTCACCGACCATCGCGGTCGGCACCGTGGGGGACGGCGCCATCGGCGCATTCGAGACCCTTCCTGGTGCGCTGGCAGGTGCAGCCGGCGTCATTGGCGTGGCCGCAGTCGCGCCACCGCCCGGATGATGGCTAGCATGCTCCGCGGCCGTTTGCGCGCCGGCGGCAAGTGTGATCAGCGCGATCGTAAAGCCGCCGAAGACCGCGCGACGGATCACATATCCCCCATGTCGCTGGTCGTAGGCTTGGTGTCCGGGGCGGTGCCGCCCATACTTCGGGCCGTGCCGAGCAACGCGCCACGCTGATCGTCGCTGAGGACCCGGGCCGCCTCACCGACCGATCGAATAAATGCAATCCGCTGCTCGCCCTTCAGATTTTCGATCTCGCGTATCTTTTTCTCCAGCGCTGGCGTATCAGGCTGATCTGAACTCATAAACATCCAAAACTCTTGCTCCGCCTGATCGATCTAACACTGTGCGGACACCTGGTTTCCG
>JANLSI010000130.1:0-4536 GCA_031362345.1 Pseudomonadota bacterium | reverse complement strand
CCGCACGCGAAGCAAGCCCTTTTGACTTCCGCGCACGGGTCGCAGCAGCGGCACGGGCCGGTTTCTGCGGTCTTGGTTTGATGGAATCCGACTTGCGCAATGTACGCCGTCATTACGATTTCGCGACCATGGCCGCGATCCTCGCTGAGCACGGCATGCGCCATCTTGAATTCGAATTCGTGGTCGGCTGGCTGGAAGACGGCGAGGCCGGTCAGGCCGCTCAGACCAGCTTCGATTATCTACTGGAGGCGGCAGCAGCCCTGGGCGCCCGCCATATCAAGGTCGGACCGGATATGCATGCGCGTGCGTGGCCACTGGACCACATGGTGGAACGCTTCGCCGCGCTCTGCGCGCAGGCGCGAGCGAGGAATACGGCGATCGCGCTCGAGATCATGCCGTGGAGCAATCTGCGCACTTTGGACGAGGGTCTGGCGGTGGTGGCTGGCGCCGATGCACCCAATGGCGGACTGCTGCTCGATGTCTGGCACCTCGCCCGTGGCGGTCAGGACTACGCCGACATCGGCCGCATTCCGGCGCGTTACTTACAACACATCGAAATCGACGACGCCGATCATGAAGTGGTGGGGACCCTGCTCGAAGATACCCTGGACCGCCGGCGTTTGTGCGGCGAAGGCGCCCTCGACGTCGCGGCATTCCTGCGCGCCGTGCAGGCGGCCGGCTACGCGGGTCCCTATGGCGTCGAGATCATTTCCCACGAGCATCGCCAGCGCGCGCTGGACGAGGCAGCGCAGCTGGCCTACAGCACGGCTAGGGCACAGTTTCCAGCGTCGCCGCTGGCCGCACGCTAGGGTAAGGAAGCTTCAGCATCAGCGGTTGCGGCCTATCGACGCTGCGGCCCAGCGCGACCGATGCATTATCGATACTGAGCACTGCACGGCCGCCGACCTTGTCACCGACCCGCACCATGCGGCCATCGATCACCGCGATGTGCGCCGAGGGTGTGTTCAACACGGCCGCCAGCGCCGGCACGACCTCGGTCGGTGGCATCTCGGGTGGCGCTGCGATCACAGGTTCAAGCGTCACTGGCACGACCGGCGCGGTCGTCGTCACCGGCCCGAAAGGATCGCGCGACGGGCTGCTATCCCAGCGTAATTGCGTCGGCAAACTCGTGCCCGGCGCCACCCGAGGCTCAATGGCGCGGCTGTCTATCGCCAGGTTCTCAATCGCCACCTCCTGACTGGCGAGCGCAGACGGTGGCGCCTCAGCCACGTCGCCCGACACCAGGATGCTGCGCATTTGCACCCACCACAGGGCGGCCATGCCTACCACCAGTGCGCTCACCGCCCACGGATTGCGCAGCAGCTTGTTCATGGCGCCGCCGCGTCCAGGGTCTGCGCCACCACCGGCTCGGCTTCGAGCGTGTTGTCCTGCTCAGGGCCGAAACCGTCGCGGGTGCGCATCCAGATGCGATATTCGAAACTCATGCGCGCGAGGCCACGGCCCTCGCCTTCGCCATCGGCGGCCACCAGCTCGCCGGCCCACGGACCGTCGCTCAGCTGGCGCAACAGGGCGAGGCCTTCGCCATAGGGATTGGCGCGCGCGCCGTCGCGCACTTGCACGGTCAAGATCAGCGGCACCGCCAGCAGCCCCGGCCGCGCGTCCAGGGCTTGTTCTTCGTTGACGGTGTAAGTGAGCGCAATACCGCGCGTGGCACTCGCCGCCTGCAGATCGTGCAACCACTTGGCCAAAGTGCCGTAGTCCGGCACGAGTTTCTGTTCGGCGCGTTCAATCTTGTCGGCGAGATGCTGATACTGCAGACGCACGACCGTCTCGCGTAAATCCTCCAGCGCCAGACGTAAACTGACCTCGCGTTGGATAGCGGCATTGAATTCGTTAGCCGACTGCAATTGCACCACCAGCGACCAGCCCATCAGCGCGATCGCGCCGACCACTAACACGCCGAGCAGACCCTTGGTATAAAGGTTGCGGGCGAACCAGTCGGCCGTTTCACTGACCTGTTGCGCCAAGCGAATGCGCCAGCTGGCCGTCGGTGCGGCACGCCCGTCGCGGCGGCGTTCAGTGCTGGTCGTCATGGCAGCTTGCCGTGGAAGGCGAAACGAATCGGGCCATTGGCGGCGGCGCCGCTGCGCAGCTGCTGCAACCAGGTCTGACGCCAACCCGGATCGACTGCGGCATTCCACGGCGCACCGGCCAAGGTCACGCTCAGATGCTCGAGCGTCGGCAGGGTGACTTCCAGGCGGCTATCGGCGAGCCCCTCGAGACGGAAATCCCAGCCACCATCGACGCGTCGCACGCCGGCCTGGGTCAAGGTCAGACTGGTGGGCAGATCGTGCGCCACTTGGTGCATGAAGCCGGCCGGCACCGCCGCCAAGGTCGGGCTCAGTTCCTGCACCCGTTGCGCTTGGGCGGTCAATTGTTCGAGCTCGGTCGTGAGCGCGGCCGTTTCGCTTTCAAGCGCCGGCAGCGCTGCCAAGGCCGCCCCGCCGTGGCCCGCCACCTGGGCGTTGAATTTGGCGACCCAGCCAACGCTGACCAAGGCCACTGCCCACAACACCACACTCGCCAGCATCGCGGCGCGCGTGAGTGAGCGTTGCGACAAGGCGCGCTGACGAAAGCGCGGCACTAGATTGCCGAGCAGGGCTAGGTTCTGCGCGGCGACCGCCCGTGCCCAGGTAAATTCGGTATCCGCCACCGCCACTGCGCGCAACGGCAGTTCGAGTTGCGGGCCGATGCGTGCGCCCAGATCGGTGTCGGCGGCGAACACGCAGGCGGCGTCGATCGACTTGCCGATCTTCTGTTTGGCGAACAGCGCGGTGCGATTGATTTCGAGCTGAATGCGTTGGTCGACTTCGCCGTGCTCGCCCAGCGCAACCGTGCGCGCGAACACCACACTGGCGTCGGCACGCACCACACTCAGTACCGCGCGGTCACGCAACACGGCCGTCGCGATCACCACTTCCTGGGGTGTCGTACAGGCTGGCAATGCGACCCGCGCCACCAGTTCCGCCAGCGGTACGATGCTGCGCACCTGCAGGAAATGTTCCTCGCAGATGCGAATCATGGCATCGACAAAGCGCTTCGGCGCTAGATGCAGCAGCACCGTGCGACCCGTTTGCGCACGCTCATCGGCAACCGCGCGGTAGGTCCAGGAGGCCGCTTCGGTGAAGGTCTTTTCAGTGTCGACGCGGCGCGCCACCATGCGCTCAAGATCGGCCGCCGAGGTCGGCGGCGCTTCAAAGGACAGATGCCCGCAATCGTCGTTGGCGAACACCACGGCCAGCGGCCCGGAGGGCAGCGCCAAGGCGGCATGGGCGGTCGCCACGGCTTCGGCGAAACCGGCCAGATCCGTCACCGCTTCGGCGGCGTGATAAACACCTAGCACCTTGTCGCGATGCAGACGCACCACGCGAAATTCGCCAAACACCCAACTGATGACACCAACCAGTTTGCTCATGGCGCGCTCCACGACCACACGGGTGTCGCGCCACCGGACGAGACATAACTGAGTTCACGGGCGCCGGTGACGAGCACCGCGCGCTCTAAGGCCCCCGTCGGAAACGGTGGCTTCTGCAACGAGACCTTAGTGCCCTTGAGTAGATGGCGTGTGACACCGGTACCCCCGCCGGCACCGACCGCCGCTAAAGACACGCTCGCGCCGCTGTCGATGCGATAGGCCACCGCCGTGGTGAATTGGTTGGTGAGCAGCACCGGCAGGAACGTACTGCCGAGATGAATGCGCTGCACGCGCACGCGCGGCCCTTCGACCACGATCGCACCGGCGCTCTGATCCCAGATCGCGTTGAAGGCTGCGGCGGTAGTCGGCGCAGCGGGCGCGTTGCGGGTCAGATCGGAGACGATCATGATGCGCGGCGAGATCGGCGTAGTGCTCAGGCCATTGGCCTGGATGTAACCGGCAAAAGCGCTCGCAGTGGCTGTGAAGAAACGCGGGTCAGCATAGTAGCCCCGTTGAAAACCACGCTCGTTCAGATTGATCTTGTTGGTGCTCATACTGGTGACACTGCCCAGTGCCGCGACCCAGCCAGCGGCGTTCGGGATGCCTTTCTGGCTGGTGGTATAGCTGTCCAACGCGCCGGCCAGGGTAGTGAGATTGCGCCCTTCGGCATCGCTCACCGCTTCGTCGACGGTCTTCACCACATTCGGCACTAATACTGCTGCCAGGGTTGAGATGATGGCTAGCACGCCGATCATCTCGATCAGGGTGAAGCCCGTTGTCGGCCGTGCGCCGCGCGTTCTCATCGGCCCAGACCGCCCATCATGCTCATCAGCGGCAGGAAGATCGCCAGCGCCACCGTGCCGACCATGGTGATCAAGGTCAGCATGACGAACGGTTCGATGATGCCGAACAATTTTTTGATGCGGCGGGGAATCTCTTCGTCGAGATGGTGCGAGACATGGCTGAGCGCGTGTTCCATGCGTCCCGTTTCCTCACCGACCGAAATCATGCGTACCAACATGCCTGGGATATCGGCATGATCGCGAAATGCCGTACTCAATACCCCGCCTTGCAGCACCACGCCGAGTGCCGCGCCCACC
>JANLSI010000102.1:0-2071 GCA_031362345.1 Pseudomonadota bacterium | reverse complement strand
GTCGACCTGGCCAACGTCAAGATGTCGATGAACCCCTTCGATGAAATCGCCGTCGAAGAAGCCATTCGTATTCAAGAAGCCGGCGGTGCCAGCGAGACCATCGCGGTGTCGGTGGGCCTCAAGCAGTGCCAGGAAACCTTGCGCACGGCGATGGCGATGGGCATCGATCGCGGCATCCTGGTCGAAACCGAAGTTGAGGCGCAGCCGTTGGCTGTCGCCAAGCTGCTGGCGGCGATCATCAAGCAGGAACAGCCGGGCCTCGTGATCCTCGGCAAACAAGCGATTGATGATGACTCCAACCAGACCGGTCAGATGCTGGCTGGACTCTTGGGTTGGCCGCAAGGTAGCTTCGCCGCGAAGGTCACCATCGAAGGCGAGCGTGTGAAAGTCGCGCGTGAAATCGACGGCGGCCTGCAGACGGTCTCCCTCAAGATGCCTGCGGTAATCACCGCCGATCTGCGCTTGAACGAGCCACGCTACGTCAAGTTGCCGAACATCATGAAGGCCAAGAAGAAGCAGCTCGACATCCTGACGCCGGACAGTCTTGGCGTCGACGTTACGCCGCGTCTGACCCTGCTCAAGGTCGCTGAGCCACCGGCACGTAAGGGTGGCGTCAAGGTCCCCGACGTGCAGGCACTGATCGACAAGCTCCGCAACGAAGCGAAGGTGATTTGAAATGAGCGCACTGGTTCTCGCTGAACACAATAACGCCGGCCTGGTGCCGGCGACGCTGAATGCCATCGCTGCTGGCCTCGCGCTCGGCGCGCACGTCGATGTATTGGTCGCTGGTGAAGACTGCCGCGTCGTGGCCGAAGCCGTCGCCGCCGTGGCAGGGGTGGGCAAGGTGCTGCTGGTGGAAGCCGCCCACTACGCCCATGCGCTGCCTGAAAATCTGGCGCCGCGGGTGGTGCTGCGGGCCGCCCCCAACGAACATCTGGTCGCGGCAGCCACCACCACCGGCAAGAACGTCATGCCGCGGGTGGCCGCCCTGCTCGACGTGGCGCAGATCTCGGAAATCACCGAGGTCATATCGAACGACACCTTCGTGCGGCCGATCTATGCCGGTAATGTCATGGCGACGGTCAAGTCCAGCGACGCCAAGAAAGTCATCACCGTGCGGCTGACGGCCTATGATCCGGCGCCGGCCACCGGCGGCAGTGCGACTATCGAGTCGGTGGCGGGCGCCGCCGACAGTGGCCTATCGACCTGGGTGGCGGAAGAACTGACCAAGAGTAACCGTCCCGAACTGACCGCCGCCGACATTATCGTGTCCGGTGGCCGCGGGGTAGGCAGCGCCGAGAATTTCGCCATCATCGAAGCCTTGGCCGATCAGCTCGGCGCGGCGGTCGGTGCCTCCCGTGCGGCGGTCGACGCCGGCTATGTGCCGAACGACTACCAGGTCGGCCAGACCGGCAAGGTCGTGGCGCCGACCTTATACATCGCGATCGGCATCTCGGGTGCGATCCAGCATTTGGCCGGCATGAAGGACAGCAAGGTCATTGTGTGCATCAACAAGGACGAAGAAGCGCCGATTTTCGGCGTGGCCGATTACGGCCTGGTCGGCGACCTGTTCAAGGAAGTGCCGGCCCTGACTGCGGCACTCGACAACAAGTAAATGCCCGGTGTCGGGCCGCCCGCTGACAGGCGGTGCGCGCCTGCCGACGCCGCCATCACAAATCAGACGAAGGCCGACACGCAGTGGATGTGAGCGGCCAAGGGAGAGGTGCTGTGGAACGCGAAGCGATGGAATTCGACGTCGTGATCGTGGGCGGCGGACCGTCGGGCCTGGCGGCGGCGATCCGTCTGCGTCAGCTCGCCATTCAACACGGTGAAGAGTTGACAGTCTGTGTGTTGGAGAAAGGTTCCGAGATCGGTGCCCACATCATGTCGGGCGCGGTCATCGAGCCGCGCGCATTAAACGAACTGATCCCCGACTGGCAGGCGCGCGGCGCGCCGCTGCATACGCCGGCCGGTGAAGATCGCTTTCTGTTTCTCACGCAGAGCCGCGCGTTCAAGCTGCCGACACCGCCGCAGATGCACAATCATGGCAACTACATCGTCAGCCTCGGCA
>JANLSI010000071.1:0-7680 GCA_031362345.1 Pseudomonadota bacterium | reverse complement strand
CGCCGATAGACCCAGACCCTCACACGGCACTTCGGCGCGCCTACACGCGGCTGCATCGGACCAAGTTCGCCGGGCCGGTACTGCCGGCCGAATTCTTCGGCAGCCCTGATCTCGGTTCGCTGGCCGTGCGCGGACCCTACGCAGCTTATCTTGAGAAGGTCGGCGACAGCATATTTCAATGGGACCTCAGCGGCCTTGGGCACTACGATCACCACCCTGGCCTGCGCAAACTCGGCGTGAAGGTGCTGTTCAGAGTCGACCCGCTACGACGCGGGCTGCAGGCCTATGAGATCGAGACAGAGCTGGGAACGGCGCGCCCCGCTGATGCGCTGTGGGAGCTGTCGAAAAAGATCGCGCTTTGCGCCGTCTCCACCCACACCTCGCTAGTGCGTCATTTCAATTGGGTGCACCTGGCGGGAGGGGAATGTCTCGGCATTGCAATCCGTAACCGACTGCCCGCCATGCACCCGTTGTGTCGGTTGCTGTGGCCGCACACGTTCGCCACTGAGCAGAATGGCGACATGGTCACGCGCGGCCAAATGCTGCGCGGCGGCGATTTCGAGACCACCTTCAGCTTCAGCTTCGTCGGCATGTGCCGGCTGTTCGAAGATTCATATCGCGACTTCCGGATAGCGGTCAACGACCCGGAAGTTGACGCCCGCGAACGACAGATCCATGGTCACGGTTTCGACATGCCCACCCACAACAATCTGGAGGCCTTGTTCAAAGTGATGCACGAGCACGCGCGGAATTACCTCGCTATCTACTATCAAGAAGGTCCGGCAGCTCCGGCCACTGCGGTGGTACGAGATGATGCGATCTTGATGGCCTGGCTCGATGAGCTCAACGCGCTGCTACCCAATGGCGTCGAAGTTACCCGCGACAACGTGACGTTCGACAACCTGGCGCGCCTGATCGCCCGGTTGATCTACATGACCACGGTGCAGCACGAGTTACTTGGCAGCTTCATGTGGAACTATCAGCTGTGGACGCACCGTCAACCAGTGCGCATCGCAGTGGATGGCAAACGGGAATCGCTCGATGTTTATCAGCGTCTCGTCAACGCCAATTACAACCTGAACGTCAATCGTCGCGCATTGATGCATGATTTTTCCTATCTCGCTCTGGATGACAGCGGCCGAGCGGCAATGGTTAAATTCGGCGAGGATTTGGCGGCGCATCAGGCGTCCATGGAACGACAGCCGTGGGCGGTGTGGAGACTCTATCCACGTTCCCTCAAAGCCAGCATCAATGCCTGAAGCCCCACGAGAATGCCCAAGCAGAAGAGGTCGTCCATGCGCCAGCGCGTCCTAGGATCATTGGCAGCCATGGTGGTCGTAGTAGGTGGCATCGTCGCCTGGAATCACCGCTTAGGTGTGCCCGAGGACTTTGCCGATCAGCAGGCGCAGTTCAAGTACGGGTCGATCGGCACCGACCACCCCATGACACGCGCGCCGATCCCGTACTGGATCTGGAAAGTCTTGCCGATCATGTTCACGCCTTCAGCGGTCATCAAGCCCGGCTTCGGACCCGCTAATGACCTGTCCAGCTATGCTGCGTTTGGCCTGATTTCGGAGACCGACATGCCACGGCCGCGAGGATTTTCGCCTGGACAAACCGTGTTCGAGCGGCCGATCGGCCTGTCCAAGCGGACCGTCTTCGGCCTGGACTTTGTCGGTGTAAACTGCGCCTTTTGTCACACTACCGCGCTGCGCAAGATGGCTACCGACCAGGACGTCGAGATCATTCTTGGTGGAACTGGCAACACTATCGACATCGAGAAGTACTTCCTGTTCATGTTCGCCGCGTTCAGCGATCCGCGCTTCACCGCAGACGCAGTGATGCCAGAGATCCTGAAGCTGAACAAAGATATGGGTCTAGTCGAAAGGAGCGTCTATCGCTACGTGATGATGCCGTACATGCGACACGTCGTGCCGGACCTCAAGAAGCAGTTCGATTTTATCGACCCGGACAACGCCACTCGCATGCCGAAGTTTGGTCCCGGACGAGTCGACACCTGGGCCGCTTACAAACGGACGTTCATGCACCCACCCCACCCCGACACGACGACGGGCGTGGCCGATTTCCCGGCAATCTGGAATCAAAAAGCACGGACCGGTATGCGCCTGCACTGGGACGGCAATACCGATATTCTCGAAGAACGCAACATCATTTCGGCCTTAGCCATGATTGGTCCGCGGCTCGAATACATGGACGTCCCACGTTTGAAGCGGGTGACCGACTTCAGCATGGATTTGATTCCGCCGCGGTATGTGGACCATGTGCCGGTATCGGTGCCGGAAGGAGCGGACGACGAGCAGGCTACGCGTCGTGTCTTGGCCGAACGCGGCCGGGCCGTGTTTGAAAGCGAGTGTGCGGATTGCCACGCACCCACCGGCATGCGCACGGGCCGGGTAGAGCCGATAGGGGATCTAGGGACGGAGCCCAACCGCCTCGCGGCATTTACCCACGAACTGGCCGACGCTTTGAATGAACTGGAGACTAGCGCCTGGAAGCTGCGCGATTTCCGCGCCCAGCATGGCTATGCCAACATGCTGCTCGACGGCATCTGGCTGCGCGCGCCGTACCTGCATAATGGTTCCGTGCCGAATTTGCGCGATTTGCTCAAAGTGCCCGACCAGCGGCCACCGCTATTCTGTCGTGGGTCTGCAGTGTACGACTGGACGAACGTCGGCTTTGTCTCTGCCGTGGCCAGTCAAAATGGCGAAGCGAGCTGTGGCGAACACTTTCTCTTTGACACCAAGCAACCCGGCAACGGCAACGGCGGCCACCTCTATGGCACCAGCCTGGGTGAGTTGGACAAGATGGCTCTGCTCGCATTTCTCAAGACGCTGTAGGTGTAGTAGTCGTGAATATGGGCTGGGCCTGCACTGGCAACATGAACGATCGGCGGTTCAGTTGCCGCGCGGGACTTGCATCGACTCAGTGAATACCGGTTGCGGCACGCTGCGGGCCGGCGTGCGCACTCAGGTATGTTCGTTGCGCGATTTCAAGCGCGCCGTGGGCGTGCACCGCTTCGAGGGCCGTGATTGCGTCTGCGGCGTGCTGTGCAATGGTCGTCGGGTCGCTAGACGACTGGCCGTGGAGTAGTGCTAAGGCATGCAACGCCAACGCCCGATAGCAGTGTGCACCGGCGTGCCGGAACATGTCCGACGCCTGCTCGACCATGGCCAAGGCACTGGTGCGCTGCCCCATCTCCAACAAGGTTTGGGCATGTTCGATTTTGAACTCGTAGCGTTCGGCCAGAATTACGCTCTCGCGCCAGTGTCGCTGGGCGGCCGTGTGCTTCCCGGACAACCATTCCAAGGTCCCCTGTTGTCGCAATGCCTGGGGTAGCCAACCGGGCTGGATACGGGCGCTGAGTAGCGACCTCCGGGCCGCGCCGCGGGCGAGGCGCAGTGCCCGCGTGCGTGCGGGTCCGGTCTGCCGCTCGGCGAGGGCCAGGCTGCAGGCGGTCACGGCAGTCAACAATTCCACTTGGTCGAAGGGCCGGCTCAACTGCGCGGTCTCCATGATTCGCAGCGCGCTGCTAAGCCCTGCCATGGCCTCGTCGAGCTTGCCTTGCAGGACCAGGCATTTACCGAGCAAGGATTGCTGGTAGAGGAAGTTATTCCAAGCGGGGATGCTCTCGGCCAGCGCGGCGCCCTCGCGCAGGTCGGCGACTACGGAGTCAAGCGGGCCCATGGCGAGCCCACGATGGCCGCGCACTTGGAGGCCCCAACTAGTGAGTTGGGGATCTGCCGCGTCCTGCCCGGCGCTGACAAGGTCGGTGGCTATGACGGCCAATTGAGCGAGGTCGCCGCGAAACGCAACCACCAGACCACGAATGATCATCGCCCCGCCCCAACGATGAATATCACCTGCCTCGCGGTAAAGCGTGCCTCCTTTGTCGAGGTTCGCCTCGCAGGTGTCCCAGCGGCCGTCGTAGAAATCGAGAAATCCAAGCGAGAATGCGCTAAAGGCCATGGCCGAAGGGTGAGCGGTCTGGTGGGCAATGACGCCCGCTCGCTCGTGATACCAACGCGCGAGTCGACGCAAATCAAAGATCATAAAGCCAAAGCCCAGGCTGCTCAGGCCCCTCGCCTCGGCAACGGTGTACGTACTTTGTTCACCTGCGCTGAGTTCGATCAGGCAGTCGAGGAACATGCGTTCCTTGTCCAGAAAATAATCCATCCACGCCATCGAGTGACAGATGGTGGCGATCTCCTGTGCCGTCACGAGATCCATGCTGCGTGGCACTGGCAGACGCAGGCGAGAGCGCAGGTGACGAAGCATGTGTGCCCACAAGTGTTTCACAATAACGCGCCGCACCCCCCAACGCGATGCCGGGTAGGGCCGGCCCAGTTGTGACAGCGCGCGCTGAAACTGCTCTAGCGCCGCCATGTAATTGCCGGTCCCGTAAAGTGCTGAGCCGACCTTGCGCGCCAGGGATGCGCGCTGCAGCGGACTGAGCCGATCGCCAAAGGCTTTCAGGTAAGCTGCCTCGGCAAGGCGGAAATGTTCCAGCGCCTCGGTGTCGGCGGCCATACGTCCGGCCTGATCGCCAGCCTTGAACAGATAGCCTTGCGCTTTTTCCCAATCCTCCGCCCACGTGTAATGATGGGCGAGCAAACTGGTAAATTCGTCCAGACGCCCCTCGAACAGCATCTCGATGGCCTGCGCTACCTGACCATGTATCACTCGCCGGTTTTCAACGAGGATGCTGCCATAGGCCGCTTCATGCACGAGGGCGTGTTTAAAGATGTATTCGATCTCGGGTAGCCGTTGCCGTTCACGGATGAGTTCGACACGTTCGAGCTCCGCGACACTGGCCATGAGATCGTACGGTGTCGCGCTGATAGCCTCGAGCACACGATTGAAGAAGCTGCGCCCAATTACCGACGCCAATTTCAGGGCATGTTTGCTTCCTTCGTCCAGGCGATCAATGCGCGCCAGGATCACACCCTGAACGGTGTCCGGCAGCAGGATCTGATCAATCTGTTTGAGCGCGTGCCAATCATCGTCGCGCGCACCGCGGACCAGCACACCCTCGTCGATCAAGGTACGGATCACTTCTTCAATGAAAAAGGGATTGCCTTCTGTCTTGCGCAGGAGTTGTTCGCACAGGGTGGCAGGCAGCTCTACCGCGCCAATTAAATTAGCAATCATGATTTCGCTCTGCCGATCTGACAGGGGCAGCAGCGAGATCTGGCGCAACGTGAGGCCACGCTGTTGGGCCACGAATTGGCGGATGCGTTGTGACGGTCCGTCAGGTTCTGGTCGTGTGGCAAAGAACGCCAGCATGCGGCTGCCGGCCGCGAGTGCCAGCAGGTGTTCGGCGAGTTCGATCGAGGATTGGTCGGCCCAGTGCCAGTCTTCCAGAAGCAAAACCACCGGTTGGCGCAGGGTGAGCCGCTCAAATAACTGACGCATGCACAGGAAGACCTGCCGACGCAGAGCCTGGCCGTCGAGGTATTTCAATTTGTCATCGTGCTCCGATGGCAATCGCAGCGCGAGCACGGTGGCAAGGTAGGGCAAGATTTCGGATGAGCGCTCCGCGAACAGGTCCACTAGACTTGATTCGAGCTTTTGCCAGGTCTCGACCTCGGTATCGTCTTCACCGATGTTGAAACAGCTCTTGAGGATCTCGATGAACGGCAAATAACTGAGGCTTCGACCGAAGGACAGCGCCCGTCCTTCCAGCCAGCGCAGCGGGACAGCAGTCGGTTGCCGTCGGACCTCGGTGACGAGACGGGATTTGCCGGCGCCGGGCTCGCCCGTCAGTATCAGGACCCCGCCTTCGCCTGCGGCCAAGTGAATCAGCGCGTCTTCGATCGTCGCTAGTTCTACGTCGCGCCCGACCAGTGGCGAGCCTATGCCCAACCGCAGGGCGCGGGAGGCGGTGTGCTCGCGGTGCGCTTTGGTCACGCAATAGACAGAAACTGCCTCCGCGACACCCTTCAAATTCTGCTTGCCGAGCGGCGAAAAATCGAAGAACGGCTGGCCGGCGGTATGCACCGTCTCACCGACACAGATGTGGCCAGGTTGCGCGAACTGTTGCAACCGTGCGGCGATATTCGTGGTGTCACCGATAGCGGTATAGTCCATCCGCAGGTTGTCGCCGATCGTGCCTACTACCACCATTCCGGTGTTAACGCCCATGCGTACACTCACGGCACTCAAGGCCAAGCTCCCGCTTTCTACGGCCTCTTTCAGCCTGTCGCGAATTCCCAGCGCCGCGAGCAGTGCTCGCCGCACGTGGTCCTCGTGGGCCACCGGGGCACCAAACAATGCCATGAACCCGTCCCCGAGGAACTGGTTGACGGTACCCTCCATGCGATGAACCTCGGTCAAGGCCAATGCGAAGAACTGATTGAGTAATTTGTGCATCGCGTCTGCGCCAAGGTGGTGCGCGAGTTCTGTCGAATTCGCCATGTCGCAGAACATCACGGTGACTTGTTTTCGTTCACCCTCGGTCGCAAAGCGCGATTGCAGAATTTTTTCTGTGAGATGGGGGGGCGTATATTGGCGCAGCGCCAGGTGCGCAGGCGCCCGAACCGGCGCCGCTGAGTTTATGGGATCGATCTCTGCGGGGGGGATGGTGAGCGTTTCGTCGACACTGGCGTGCTCTTCAACAATTCCGTCGTCGAGCTTGCCACCGCAGCGGTCGCAAAATCCGCTGTCAGGTGATTGTCGTTGGCGCAAACCGGGCATATGGCCAAAAGATGTTGGCCGCAAGCGCCACAGCGGAGGGCGCCGACACGGTTGGCATGATGACATCGTCGGCACCGCATCACTGGTTCTCCATCGTGTGTTGTCGCCCCGCGCGCGCCGCCGAGAGGGTTACAACGATATCTCAGATTGTCGGATGGTGACCGGGCGCTAGACCAGAATTGTTGCGGGCCAGGGAGCGAACGTCCGTTTGTGTGTGTTTCACGTGCCAGTGTAACCGCCAACAGCCGTTCAGCGACATGGACAAGCCGGCGCATGTGCGTCTGCTCGAAGACTGGCAGCGTTCCTACCGACCGCAAACACTGTTCAACGCCGACGGCAGACCTGTTCCCGAGTTGCTGGGCCCGGTCCCCGTTAATGCGCGTCGCATGGGGATGAACCCGTACGTCAACGGTGGCTTGCTATTGAAGGATCGGCAGCACCCGGTGCGCGAGGTGAAGGAAGCCACCGCCCGTATCAAGATCAACAAGCTGCTCGAAGGGGCGGGCTGGCGTTTCTTCCAGGAGGGCAACGCGCCCGCGAACATTCGTCTCGAACCCAGCGTCACCCTCAAGTCAACTGACCTCGACGCGCTCGGCGACAATTTCGAAACGACCACAAAGGGCTTCGTCGACTTCCTCTTGCTCGACGCCCGCAGCTTTCCCCTACTCGTCATTGAGGCCAAAGCCGAGAACAAGAATCCGCTCGTCGCCAAAGAGCAGGCCCGCAAGTACGCCAGGTCCCAGAACTGCCGCTTCGTCATTCTCTCCAACGGCAACCTGCACTATTTCTGGGATCTCGAACGCGGCAACCCTTACGTCATCACCTCGTGTCCGACGCTTGACTCGGTCACCGGCTATCAGAAGGTCACGCCCAATCCGCAGCGTCTGATCGAAGAGCCGGTGGGCGATGACTACATCGTCCACAGCCAGCGCCCGCATTACCAGTCGGCGGCGGCTTGGCACAACG
>JANLSI010000041.1:0-2521 GCA_031362345.1 Pseudomonadota bacterium | reverse complement strand
GGTGCTCGGCAACAAGGCCTATTTCCCGGCCCATACCCAGGACAGTACGCCGCTCGAAGTGCTGGAAGCTTTCCTGCCGCAGTTCTATCTGGCCGCGCATCGCGACCGCGACGTGCCGCGCGACATCATCGTCAGTGAGACCTTGCCCGACGCCGACTGGTTGGCGCAGGCTTTGAGCGAGGCGCTCGGGCGTCGTATTGGTGTACGCGATGCAGTGCGCGGCGAGCGCGCCAAATGGCTGCGCATGGCCCTCGATAATGCCCAGCTCGCCCTCGACCAACGGCTTTCGAGCGAAGCCGATCAGCATCTGCGTATTGCCGCGCTGGCCATTGCCCTCGAACGCGACGCGCCTATCGAACGCATCGAATGCTTCGACATCAGCCACCTGGGCGGCGAAGCGACGGTCGCGTCCTGCGTGGTGTTTGGCGAGAACGGTCCACGTAAGTCGGACTACCGTAAGTTCAACATCAAGGAAGCGGTTGCCGGTGACGACTACGCCGCCATGCACGAAGCGCTCAAGCGTCGTTACAGTCGCCTCAAGCGCGAGGACGGCGCGCTGCCCGACATCATCCTGATCGACGGCGGCAAGGGCCAGGTGATGCAGGCGGTGGAGGTGCTCGCCGAGCTCCAGATCGACGACGTGCAGGTGATCGGTATCGCCAAGGGCACCACCCGCAAACCCGGCCTTGAGACTCTGCTGCTACACGACGGCAGCGTGGAACGGCGCCTGGCGGCGGATTCGCCGGCCCTGCATCTCTTGCAGCACGTACGCGACGAAGCCCATCGTTTCGCCATTGCTGCCCACCGGCGCGCACGCGGTAATGCGCGCAAGGGATCGCCACTCGAGCAGATCGCCGGCATCGGCGCCAAACGCCGTCAGCGCCTCATGCATCATTTCGGCGGACTGCAGGGCATTGCGCGGGCCGGGGTCGATGACTTGATCCGTATCCCCGGCATCAACCGCGAGCTTGCCCAGCGGATTTATGATGTGATGCATGACTGATCATGATGACCCTGCCGAACATCTTGACCCTGCTACGGATGGCACTGATCCCGTGCTTCGTGGCGGTGTTTTATCTGCCCTTCCGTCGCGCTCATCTGCTTGCCGCAGGGCTGTTCGCGCTGGCCGCGATTACTGACTGGCTGGACGGTTATCTGGCGCGACGCCTTAATCAGACGTCCAAGCTCGGTGCCTTTCTCGATCCGGTGGCCGACAAACTGATGGTGGTCGTGGTGTTGGTGATCCTGTTGGAGGCACGTCATAGCCTGTGGCTGGCGGCACCGGTGGCGGTGATCATCGGCCGTGAGATCGCGGTCTCGGCGCTACGTGAATGGATGGCCGAGATCGGCTCGCGGCGTAAGGTCGCGGTCTCGATGTTGGGCAAGATCAAGACCACGCTGCAGATGATCGCCCTCACTATCATGGTGATTGGCGTGGGCCCCGACATGCCGAGCTATATGTATGCGCTCGGCATGGTGATGTTGTATGCGGCTGCCATCATGACCCTGTGGTCGATGTTTGCTTATCTGGCCCTGGCTTGGCCCGACTTGCGCGAGTCCTGAACCGTCGCGTTTCCTTGACAGATCGAATGCCGAGGCTACAATGGCGCTCCGTCCGAGGATGCGGCCTGATCCGCAGCATCTGACCCGATGTCAGACCCGGGTACTGGCGGTCGATCAGACGTTCTGACGACGCGGGAATAGCTCAGTTGGTAGAGCACAACCTTGCCAAGGTTGGGGTCGCGAGTTCGAGTCTCGTTTCCCGCTCCAGATTTTCTCTCGAAGCCCCGCGCTGGCGGGGTTTTGCTTTTTAGCGGCATGCGGCGTTCGACGAACGTCAGGCAAGCACCACCGGCTGGGTGGCAGAGTGGTTATGCAGCGGCCTGCAAAGCCGTGTACGCCGGTTCGATTCCGACCCTAGCCTCCATTGTCTCGTCTTGGACGTTTCCCTAAGCATCACGCTCGCGCGATGATGGGCTGCGCTTCGGACGGTAGAGCTGGCTAGCAGTCGCCAGTTCAAACGGGCTGCCATGACGGGTGCGATTGGGGTACTCTGCGCGCCAATCTGCAGCAGCCTGCGGCGCGCGCCGGAAAAAGCTTTCCAACCGCGCTCAGCGCGCTCGCGACGTCTGCCCTCGCCAGCTCGGGCGGCGCGCATCTCGCGACAGGGCTCGTGGCCCTGTCCCTCTCACCCGCGCCCGGGTGGCGGAACTGGTAGACGCAGCGGACTTAAAATCCGCCGGCTTTGCGGCCGTGCCGGTTCGATTCCGGCTCCGGGCACCATCTCAACTTTCGCCAGCCTCCGCACACCTTCGCGACTCTCGAAAAATCCGTAGCAGGACGGGGTTTATCGACGAAGTGACTCTCGGCGGCCTCCGTGTTAACGACCATTACATCGCTGTATCTGTCGGCCGCTGGGCGGGGCGGGACTTCGTCGCGCGCTCGGGGCCGCGCCCGGCTCACGCAAACAATTCGCGGTCCAAGATCTTGCGCGGGTCGGCAAGGCATGGTGGGCCGAAGA
>JANLSI010000866.1:0-3366 GCA_031362345.1 Pseudomonadota bacterium | reverse complement strand
CTTCATCACGCGTATCAAAGACTTCAGCCTCGCACCTGGCTTTGCGCCGCGTTACCTGGGTGGCATCACACGCAGCTTGCGCGAGCTGCCGCTGGTATTGGAGTTGTAGCTGAGCCTCATGGACCTGTGCTATGCCGGCGTTATTCATTGCACCTTGTTGGGTGGCCACTTCCCGGTCAACGATTTTCGTTACAACTTGACCGCTAAGGGTTATAACGCCGTATATGAAAGCTTGACGATGGCACCGGACGGCGCTGCGTCCAGCTCGCACCACTGGGCGCGAATAGGCGTAGGTGCCTGGATCCGGTAAGAAAACTGCGAATTCGATTCGCATCCAATTCCTCTGACAGGTTGGTGCTGTGAAATTCGGAGCGCTACCGATTGACGATGCCGTTGGCGGCATTGTGGTTCACTCAGTCCGTCGACGTGAGCTGGTGCTGAAGAAGGGCGAGATAATCACACTTGCGCATGTCGCGAGCCTGCGCGACGCCGGCATCGACGAAGTCGTGGTGGCCCAACTCGAAACTGGCGATATCGACGAAGATGACGCCGCCCAACGACTGGCATCAGCTTTCGCCGGCGCCAATATTCGTGTCCAGCGGCCGTTCACCGGTCGCTGCAATTTGTTCGCGACATGTGCCGGTTTGCTGCAAGTGGATACCGCCGCGCTTAACGGCGCGAATGAAGTGGACGAACGCTTGACCATAGCGACCCTGCCAGCGTGGCGACAGGTTGCCGCCGGTGAGATGGTTGCGACTGTCAAGGTGATTCCGTTCGCAGTCCCAGAGGATAAGCTCGTCGAGGTAGTCGCATGTGCCGCGCAGCGCCCTGTGCGGGTGGCAGCGTTCTCAGCGCTGCGGGTGGGCGTAATTTCGACTTTGCTGCCCGGACTGAAAACATCGGTGATCGACAAGACTTTGCATGCGCTCGAACAGCGTCTCGCACCAGCCGGTGCGTCCATCGTCCACAAGTTGAACGTTGCCCATGCAACGACGTCGGTCGCGGCGGCCCTCGAAGCGAGTGCACCGCACTGCGATATCCTGGTGGTTTTCGGCGCATCGGCGATTTCAGACCGCCGTGACGTCATACCGGCGGCGCTGGAACGCACGGGCGGGGAAATAGAACAATTAGGTATGCCTGTCGATCCCGGCAATCTACTGTTGATCGGGCGTCTGTGGGAGCGTGAACGACGAGTGCACGTGCTGGGCGCGCCTGGCTGCGCGCGATCGCCGAAAGAGAATGGATTCGATTGGGTGCTGAACAGATTACTGGCCGGAATCGAGGTAACCTCACGCGATATCCGACATATGGGGGCAGGCGGACTGCTGACTGAGATTGGTCGCCGTGGCCAATTGCGCGAGGGTCTCGGTGCCGTGCTGAAAGACTGAACATTGCCGCGCTAGTGGCCGTCGAGCGCGGAGCTCTGACACCCGCGCAGCAGCGCCGCGCCAAGGTGGGTTTCGTAGCCGTCGCTGCCCAAGATGTCCAGCACCCCGGCCTTACGGAGCTTAGCTAGAACACGCTCATTGGCCTCGCAGAGCAAAACGCGCACGCCGCGATTGTGCAGTTCGCCAACCACCTCCTCGAGCGTCTGGATGCCCGTGATATCCATGAAGGGAACACGGTGCAGTCGGATGATCAGGGTCTCGGGGTCGGTATGGGTTTGCAGAAGTACGCGCTCGAAATTCTCGACCGCGCCGAAGAACATCGGACCATCTATCTCGTAGACCAGGACACCGGGGGGCAACGCCGAGAGCCCCTGCGCTTCCAGTTCATTCTTGAGGGATCCAGTATCCATTTGCTGAGTTTCTACCGCTTCCGCCATGCGGCGCAGAAAATGCAGGACCGCCAGGATGACGCCGACATTGACCGCCACCACGAGGTCGACAAATACCGTCAAGAAGAAGGTAATGACGAGGATGATTCGGTCGGCCGTGGGCGCTCTGCGCAGTATGAAGGCGACGTGCTTCACCTCGCTCATGTTCCAGGCGACCACAAACAGGATGGCGGCCAATGCCGCCAGCGGGATACGCGATGCCAGCGGCGCCAGGAACAGCAGGGTCGCAACCAGCGTGATGACGTGTATCACGCCCGCCAGCGGGCTGTTTGCGCCATTACGTATGTTGGTCGCCGTGCGCGCGATGGCGCCGGTGGCGGCGAAGCCACCGAACAGTGGCACAACGATGTTGGCGAGGCCCTGGCCGATCAACTCCTGATTGGAATCGTGGCGAGTGCCGGCCATGCCATCGGCCACTACTGCCGATAGCAGTGATTCGATGGCGCCGAGCATCGCAATCGTAAATGCGGGGCCGATGAGCGTGAGCATTTGCGAAAACGAGATGTGCGGAAGAGAAAACGAAGGGAGCCCTTGGGGAATGCCGCCGAAGGCACTGCCAATGGTCGCCACTGCCGGAAGATTGAGCATCGATTGCAGAATAGTCGCGACCAGCATCGCTACAAGCGGTCCCGGCACCCGCGCGAGCGCTGTGATTTTCGGCGCAAAGATCACCAAGGCCAAGCTCAGTACAGCAAACCCGACGGTAGGTAAGTGCAGTTGCGGCATTACTTCGAGAAGATGCCAGAGTTTTTCATGGAAGTGCTCACCGTCAATCTTGGGCAAACCAAAAAAATCGCGCCATTGACCGACAAAAATGATCACGCCGATGCCGGCTGTAAAACCCACAATCACGGGCGCCGGAATGAACTTGATGACGCCGCCCATCCGCGCGACGCCCATCAGCACGAGCATGACGCCGGCCATGAGGGTTGCTATCTGAAGACCGCCGATACCGTACTTGGCCGTGACACCCGCCAGGATGGCAATAAATGCGCCGGTCGGCCCGGCAATTTGCACTCGGCTGCCACCCAGCACGGAGACCAGCAGGCCGCCAATGATAGCCGTATACAGGCCTTGCTCAGGGCGCGCACCTGAGGCAATGGCGAACGCCATTGCCAGTGGCAATGCCACAACGCCAACGATGACACCCGCCACGATGTTCGCTAGCCAGTGGTGTCTGGCGTAAAGCCCCGCACGATGGGCTTCGAGCAGAGCGATCATCGCGGCTGTGCTTTGAGCGCTGACAATATCCGCGCGAACGGCCCTTGGAATGACTGCCAAGTTTTTTCGTCAAACGATGCCGGGCGGCGTAGTGGCCCGACCGACAGCGACTTGGGTGAGCATCCTTTCTGCGCGAATACGACGCTATTACCTTCGCGCTTGTCTTCGACCAGCAGGACAGCACTGTCGAAGCTGCGCCCGATGCGGTCTACATGTATTTCGTAGTGCCGATGATCGGCGTGCAAATTGACTACCAGCAGGCCATGGGTTGCCAGCGTGCTGAAGCAATCATCATAGAAGCGCTGCGA
>JANLSI010000852.1:0-9865 GCA_031362345.1 Pseudomonadota bacterium | reverse complement strand
GTTCATCAGATCCACACCCCAGCTTGCGAGCGTGCCGAACGGCTGCACGCAGGTGCCCAGACGGCCATAACACGCGGCCGAGCGCGCACTAGCAAACTCGCGTGCTATACGCCGAATGGTCGGCGCGTCGATACCGCAATACGCAGCGACTGTCTCGGGCGCGAACCGGTGCGCAATCGCCCGCACCTCGTCCAGCCCGCTTACCAGTCCGGCGGCCGCGCCCAGGCGCACGAGTCCTTCATCGAACAATGTCGCGATCATTGCGAGCAGAAACGCGCCGTCGGTAGCAGGCCGAATGAAGTGGTGCTCGCTGGCAAGCTTGGCGGTCTCGGTTCGCCGCGGGTCGATCACGATGACCTTGCCGCCGCGCTTGCGCACCGCTTTCAAGCGCCCCGGTGCGTTTGGCATCGTCATTAGACTGCCGTGGGAGACCGCCGGATTGGCGCCGATGATCAACAGATGATCCGTACGATCGATGTCCGCAATGGCGACGCTCAATACGGGTAGCGAGCCGCCAAACATGAGGCCGGTCTGGAGATCCTTTGGCAGGGTGTCGACCGACGACGGATTGAAGATGTTGCGACTGCCGAGGGCCTGGGCAAGCACCGGCAGATAGAGGAACGCGAGATCGTGCACGACAATGGGATTGCCAGCCGCGACGCCAACGGCATCGTTGCCGTGGGCGGCGCGGATGGCGGTGAGCCGCTCCGCGATTTCGGCGAACGCGGCGTCCCAGCTCACCTCTTCCCAGCCGCCCATAGTGCGACGCAACGGCCGGCGAATGCGGTCCGGATCGTGGTGCAGTTCCTTCACTGCGTGTGCCTTGGGACAGATGAAGCCCCGCGAAAATACATCCTCCTGATCGCCGCGCACCGCCAAGATGCGCTCCCCTTCGATGTCGATTGCAAGCCCGCAAGTGGCTTCACAGAAGGGGCAGACGCGGTAAGCAGTGCGCATTTTCTACTCCTTGGTTCAGACTTTCGTAATACGGTAACCGGCACGCGGAAAGTGGACCGCTATCTCGCCGAGATCGGGATCACGCCGCAGCAGCGAAACGCGCTCCGCGCTCAGGTAGGTCACCTTGCCGCGACAGGCCTCGACCCCATAGTCATCCGCGACGATCTCGACCTCAGCGCCGAGGTCGAGATCGCCAAGCTGGAGTAAGCCGGACGGTACCGGTGCTGGGCGTGCATCGCGCGCGATGGTCAGCGCCTCGCTGGTCGGCATTGGATTCGCCGCGCCGCTGCCGAAACCTTCGATGCGCGCAAACCAGGCGGCGACCGCTGGCCGCGCTGCAATGTGCTCGAACAAATCTGGCGAGTTTTTGAATAGCCACAGAGGGAAAAACACGGACGCATCAGCCAGCGTGAAATCGGAGCCAAGGAGAAATGGCTGTGCGCGCAGCTGCAGATCAAGCTGGTTGAGCACGAGGTCCGTTTGGGCTAGCGCATGCGGCGCGCCGTCAACAATCGCTTCCCGACTGAGGCTCGACGACATCGCCGCGCGGTCTAGCAGGAATTCCGGCGGCAGGTGCGGCATCAGAGCGGCGAAGGTTGGCAGCAGCACTTGAAACATGAGCTGCCGACCAGCCCAGGCTTCAATCACTCCAACTAGGCCGGCCTGGGAGGCGGGGATGCAAGCTGGCGTCGGATGCAGCGCTTCGAGTACGCGCGCAATTAGTACGGTGTCGATATAAATGTCGGCGCCAATCTGCAGCACAGGTATACGGCGGAAGCCACCGGTTAAGGGCACGAGATCGGGCTTGGGCATCATGAGCGGCTGTTCGACCGCGCGCCATGGCACGCCCTTGTATGCCAGTACCCGTTTGATCTTCTCGGAGAAGTGCGACTGGGGGTAGTGATGCAGGATGAGTTCGCTCATGGGACAGTTCCTTTTTCTAGTGGATGGGCGGTCGTACCGCCGCTTCAGTTGGGTGTTTTCTCAGGGGTGTAGGCGACGAATTGCTTTTTGAATCGGGTCTTCATGTGCCAGCGACCCGACCACCCCTTGGGAATTACGAAACTGTCACCGGGGCCAAAGTCTGCGGTGCTGCCGTCCCCATTGGTGATGGTCAGCGTGCCTTCCAGCACGCGGCAGTATTCATCGTTGGGATAACTGTTGGTCACCAGCACGCCGGGGCCACTTTCCCACAGGGCTACACGGAAGGCGCCGGCACCCGCCAGATACTGCTCGCGCGTAGCATAGGCACCGTCGAACTCGCTGCCGTCGGGAGCAACGGCAGCGCTTGGATAGCGCGCATTCACCAACGCGGGGGCCGCAGTATCGAAACTTTGAATGTTGGCCGCGTAGCTTACGGTCGTCAGCGGGCTAGCAAGCGCCAAGCACACGAGAAAGGATGCTGATGAGCAGCGGCGAAAGACTGCGATTAAGGACTGATAGTCTGGCATGAGTGTCTCCGAGGTCGCGCACGGCTGAACGATGGGCGCAGCCTAGTCGTGATTCTGGTTCCAGCGTAAGATCCACTTAATAGGATTTTGATAGGGCCACTTAGCAAATCTCATGGGCCGTACGGCAGCCAGTCTGTTAAGTACCCTTGTCGCGCCGGTGGCGATTTCGGGCGAACCCTTGCAGCGTCAGATCTATGGGCGGCTGCGCGCCGCCATCTTGGCCGGGCAACTCCCGCCAGGTACGCAGATCCCCTCCTCTCGCGAACTGGCACGCGAGCTTCGCGTCGGGCGCAACACGGTCCTTGCTGCCGTCGAGCAGCTCACGACCGAAGGCTATCTGCAGAGCGAACGTGGTTCCGGCACCTTTGTCCATCGCACCTTGCCTGACGATGCGCGTCTCGCCGTGCAACCAACAGCGCAGCGCACCGTGCGCGCCGAGCCCTATGCACCCTTTCCAACCCGGATACGCAAGCTGACGCGGCTGCCGTCGTTGCTGCCACCGCCGGGCGAGCTCCGCCCTTTCCTACCCTGCGTGCCCGCCGTGGATGCGTTTCCATTCGCGCTGTGGGGACGAATCGCGGCTCATTACTGGCGACGGCCGCCGGCGCAGGTATTCGGTCTCGGCGAGGCCGCAGGCTATGCGCCCCTGCGTCGTGTTGTGGCGGAATATCTCGCACACGCGCGCGCGGTGCGTTGTGATCCCAAGCAAGTGATCATTGTGTCCGGCGCGCAGCAGGCCCTTGATCTCGTCGCGCGCGTGCTGCTGGAGCCTGGCGACCCGGTCTGGATGGAGGAGCCTGGATACCAGGGGGCGCGCGCAAGCTTGATGGCATCGGGCGCGCGCGTTGTGCCGGTGCCGGTGGACGACGAAGGCTTGAGCGTTAAGCGCGGGCGGGCACTCGCGCCGCGCGCACGCCTCGTCTATTGCACACCGTCTCATCAGTTTCCGCTCGGGTACACCATGAGTCTCGCGCGACGTCTGGAGCTTCTGGCATGGGCGCGGCAGACGCGCGCCTGGGTTCTCGAAGACGACTACGACAGCGAATACCGTTACGGCAGTCGCCCGATTCCCGCGCTCCAGGGCTTAGCCGAAAGTGACCAGGTAATCTATATCGGCTCGTTCAGCAAGGTGTTGTTTCCATCCCTACGGCTAGGTTATCTGGTCGTGCCGGACGCACTGGTGGATACCTTCTCTATCGTGCGCGCGATCGCGACCGGTCCATCTTCGACGATGGAACAAGCGGTGTTGACGCGCTTCATCGAACAAGGTCATTTCGGGCGCCACGTGCGGCGTATGCGCACGCTGTATCAGGAGCGACGCGCGAGCTTGCAAGAGGCGGCCACGGAAGATCTCGCCGGCGTCATTGATCTCACGCTGACAGGTGCCGGGCTGCACGCGGTGGGGATGCTACGAGCGGGTGTCGACGATCAACGTGTCCTGGCGCGCGCTGCGCGGGCCGGTCTTGATTTCATTCCGCTGTCGAGTCTTTATCAGGGGACAGCGGCATGCCAAGGACTGGTGTTCGGCTTCGCGCCCTTTGCACCGGCAACGATTCGGGCGGCGGTGCGCACCCTCGCGCAGGTGCTTGCGCGCCGCTCGCGACGCGCGACGTAATGCGTGCGCAGGTAGGAAAGTCCGAAATCGAGAATAGAGACCGCCGTCGTTCGATTCCAGCGCCAAATAGCGTTGTTCGACGCATTGATACATGAGTATTTACCGGCACGGGGTTGGGCATATTTTCCAGCATGCGCGGTCTCGGCTGCGACATTCCTGCCTGCTGTTTAAGGCGTCATGTACCGCTTCCTTGCGATACCGAACTCACCCATAGTTCGGACCGTCACGTTATGTCAGCGCGGCTGATGGCGCGTGATTTATCGGGACGATCAGAAGGGCCACTTTTGTTGTCTTCGGTGGCCGTAATGCAGAAAAGTCAGTAGCTATTCCTGGCCGTAAATGGGCTGTTTTAATCCAGGGCTCATCCCAGTTATTCGTGGCGCTACCTATTCGTGGACAATCAACGTACTGCGTGTGATTTCCACGTGACGGCAGCTAGCGAACGCCCGCTCAATTGCCGATAAATTGCGGTGAAGCAGGAGTTCGAGTTCAACGTTGTTGACGTTCCCAGTCGAAATGAATAGCAGCGCCGGCTGACCGGTCAACAAGAACGTCTGAACGAAATCGCTATCCTTGGTCACGACAATTCGGTTGTCGCGTATCGCACACGCAACAACCTCAGCGTCAGGCGTACGGTTCCCAAGCGGCAGGTCCAACGTGTGCACGGCGTCGTGCCCATGCTGCCGCAGCCACCCGACAAACCGCATGGGCAACTGCGCGTCGACCAGGAATTTCACGCTGTAAGGGGTTCTACTCGATTGACATGGGTGAGGCGGGCCGCGTAAGCCAGTGCGGCCAGAATGTCGTCGCGCTCGAGGTCAGGATAATCGGCGAGGATCTCGTCGATAGTCATGCCGCCAGCCAACCATTCGAGGACTGACTCGACTGGGTATCGCAGTCCGCGGATGCAAGGCTTGCCGTGACAGATCGCCGGGTCGGTGGTGATACGGTTGCTCATCGGGTTCGTCCGCGCCAGAGGGTTCGTCCCGAGTATAGGGGACCTCGCGAGAATTCCGCAGCCATGTGCGGCATCCAAGCAAAAGCAGGTGTGCCAAAAAGTGTGCTAGTGCCCCGCAATATCTCGACTCAATCCCGTGTAATTGACGCTCATTAGCGCACTGGCAGGTGCCGCAAACTATTGATTGATAAACTCCTGTAGCGCGCCTCCCGGCCTACGAACTAGGGGGTCGGAGGTTCGACAATCACGCAAAGCGAGATTGGACGCCGCAGCGTAGCGTAGGCGACCCGCAGGTGCCAACGAACGCCTAGGCGCTCGTGAGTCAATCCTTCCGGGCGCGCCACAACCTAAGTTATTTCAAGCACTCACAGCGGTCCCCGAAGCCGCGTTTTGTTTCAGCAAAACCATTGTGGGGATTTTGTGGGGATTTCCTCCGCACACCTTCTCAGTCGCTGCGATCAGGTTCTCTAATTCCGCTGCTGAGTAATGCGTGGTGATCCGTCCCGAGCGGTGACCAAGCAGGTCTTGTCGGTCTTCGAAGCTCACACCGGCGGCGCGTAAACGCCGACCGAAGGTGTGCTTCAGATCGTGCACTCGAACCTGCGGTAACCCGACGCGCACACGCGCGGCGTTCCATGCTGAATTGCCCATCGCCTGGATCGGACGTCCGCGCAGGGTGAACACATAGTCCGCGTGTTCGCCTCGCACACTGTCGATCACAAATCTAGCCACTCGATTCAGCACCACCAAGCGCTCCTCGCCATTCTTCACCCGCTCTGCCGGAATGATGAACACACTGGTGTCCAGCTCTGGCACCTGTACTTCCCACTCCCACCTCAAAAAGCAAACCTCCTTGTCGCGTGTGCCGGTGTTGACCTTGAACAAGGCCATCCGCGCCAGGTGTTCCGGCAAGGCCGCGAATAATCGCGTCTGCTCGTCCCATGACAGCGGATAAGGCAGCCGCGCATTCGTCACCTTCAGCAGCTTAATCTTCGCCGGCGATTGCAACCAGGTCAGGTTGCGCTCATCCAGCCATTCCGATGCCGCGAGGTTCAAGATATGCCGCGCCACTCCTAACGCCAGGTTGATACTTTTGGTCTTGCGTCCTTCGCGTTGCCGCGCCTCGATGAACGGCCGCAAGCTGCCCATGTGCACGCCTTCTAAAGTCAGCCGTCCGATATACGGATCGAGCTGTTTCAAATGGAGCGCGGTATCAGCAATTCGCCGTCGGTCCTGGTGCTCTTCAAGGTACTTCGTGGCGGCCGCCCGAAACGTCCGCTTCGGCCGTACGCCATACACCCTCGCCTGCCTCAACTCCTCCGTGCGTTTCGCGAGGTAGGCTTCCGCTTCCGCGAGGTCGACAGCGCCAGTGCTTTCGCGAAGGCGTGTGCCTCGGATCTGTTTGTCGATGTGCCAGTGCCCACCCCGCAGGATGAGCCCCGCACTGCGTTTTCGTCCCATGTCATTTCTCCTTGGAATTGACCGGGACGTCCATTGCGGGACTTATAGTGGTCAACCCAGGCGTCGAGTTCAAGCCGGTCGAAAGCCACACCCTGTCGGCCGATCGGGATGTCGGTGAGATACGGTCGGACCTCCGCGTTGAATCGGTTGCGATCCATGCCGAGGTAGCGTGGTGCGTCACGGAGGCGGAGTAGCCGGGGCACTAGTGCGAGCGAACTAAGCTCATTGCGAACCATGGCGGTGGAGGATGTCGCATCACACGCCGTGGCAGAACGCGAAATGCGCTTTCGGTGTTGAGTGATTCAGCCCTTGGAAAAGCGAGCTTTAGCCAACTCGGCTTTCCGGGAGCTCGGCCATAACGGCTTGTGAAGCGATGCGGTGTCGACTGCCGCGTCCGAACTGCATCAAGCTAACCAGGACCATCGCTTGCTGGATCCAGATCCCGAATACGGTGGGCGCAATGGCGTTAGCCCGACTTCCGCAACTCGACTCTGAATTTTAGGAATTTTCGCGATTTCGTACGCGCAGGTGATTGATAGGTAAAGCTGGGGGGTGCGAAATAAGGCGAAACAGGCTGTAGTGGCGACCTTGCTGGTTTACGGCGCAGGCATGAGGCCTACACTGTCCGGCCATCATGTATTTGAAATGCAGTATTCGGCGCAAAGACGGTAAAGAGCATCGCAGCTGGTCGGTGGTGGAGAGCCGGCGACTGCGTGACGGCCGCTGTGTGCAGCGGCACGTGCTGTATCTGGGCGAGATCAGCGATAGCCAGCGCGCAGCGTGGCAGAAGAGCATTGAGGTGTTGGTGGACGGGCAGACGCGTCCACGGCAGATGACCATCTTTCCCGAAGATCGATTGCCGCACGGCGAGTGGACACCGTACATTGGGGTCAAGCTCAATGAGATGCAACTCCACCGGCCGCGGCAATGGGGTGCGTGCTGGTGGGGTCTGCAGGTGTGGCAGCAGCTGGGCTTGGATGAGTTCTGGGCGGCGCGCTTGGCGGTCAGTCGCGAAGGGACGCATTGGGACCAGGTGCTGACCGCGCAGGTGCTGTATCAGTTGATTGACCCCGGTAGTGAATGGCGCTTGCATCGACACTGGTTCGAGCACAGTGCGTTGGGGGACCTGCTTGATGCGGACAGTCGGATTGTGGCGGACGACACGCTCTACCGGTGTCTGGACAAACTGGTTGAGCACAAAGCGGCGTTGTTCAGTCATCTGCAAGCGCGCTGGCGAGACCTGTTCAACGCGCGGTTGATGTGCTGCTGTACGATCTGACGAGCACCTACTTCGAGTGTGACGTACCAGCGCCTGACGGGCTGCGCCGCTTTGGCTACAGCCGTGACAAGCGCTCGGACTGCGTGCAGGTAGTGATTGCGTTGATTGTGACGCCGGAAGGATTTCCGCTCGGGTACGAGGTGTTACCGGGGAACACGGCGGACAATACCACGTTACGCGATTTCCTTGCGGCATCGAGCGACAGTACGGCCGTGCCCGCCGCACTTGGGTGATGGACCGGGGGATCCCGACGGACGCGGTGCTGGAGGAGATGCGTGCCAGTGAGCCGCCAGTGAGTTACCTGGTGGGCACGCCGAAGGGTCGGCTGAGTCGATTTGAGCACGCGCTGTCTGAGCAGGCTTGGCAGGAGGTTCGCGACGGCGTCGAGGTCAAGCTGATCGAAGACGACGGTGAGTTGTATGTACTGGCGAAGAGCGAGCGGCGTGTCAGCAAAGAGCGCGGCATGCGTCGGCGACGCTTGAAGACGCTGTGGCGACGACTGCACGAGGTGCAGCAACAGACACTGACCTACACCGCCTTGTTGATGAAGCTTGGCGCGGCGAAAGCGCAGGCGGGCGAGGCCTGGAAGCTGATCGACATCACGCTGCCCCAGCCGCCCGCGGAGATCGGTAAACGCCGCGCGCACGTCACGTTCGACTTTGCGTTGAACAAACCGCGCCTGCGCGAGCGGCGTCGCCGCGAAGGACGCTATCTGCTGCGCACCAACTTGACTGGTTCAGATCCGGCGACGCTGTGGCAGCATTACATGACGCTGTGTCAGATCGAAGAAGCGTTCCGCAATCTGAAAGGCGACCTGTCATTGCGGCCGATTTATCACCAGAAAGACGCCCGCATCGAGGCGCATATCTTCATCGCCTTCCTGGCGTATTGCCTGCACGTGACTATCCGACGCCGATTGACTGATGTCGCGCCTGGGCTGACCCCGCGCGCGGCGTTGGAGAAGCTCGCTACGCTGACCATGATGGATGTGCACCTACCGACCACCGATGGACGCACGTTAGTGTTGTCACGCGTAACCCAGCCCGACAGCGACTGCCGCTTGCTGCTCGACCGCTTACGAATGCCGTTACCGGCGCAGCCACCTCCGCGCATCACTGCAGAACGAACCCTGGCACCCTCCGTGTCGCCTGTAGTGGCGACCTTTTAACTCGTGCTCCAATACGATCAGCACATTACGACTTCTCTACCCCTCCAGTTGCGGAAGTCGGGTTAGAGGTTACCGCCACAAACAATTGGGCCGTCGAAAATGGTACGCGCCGCTCCTTTGGTGAACGAGCATGTCGGGTCCAGTTACCACACCCACACTGACACATGAACTCGTTATCGGAGGAATGGGTTCTCGATAGTGATCCCTTCGAATCTCTGGCCATGCTGCAGATCTTCGCTGCATAGAACTTGGCAAGCGGCATCCTGGGCCGCAGACACGATGAGTGCATCGTAAAACGACAGGCCGTGGTCCCGGGCGAGCACGACGGCGCGGCGATGTATCGCGATAGTTAGGGACCGCGCCGGGCCAAGCAGGTCGTGGATGACAGTAAGTGCCGATTCGATCTGCGCCCATTGCCATTGCAACTTGCGCCGCGTGACGTTGGTGAATTCGTTCAGAACCTGCACCCCGATAACGCCGCCTTCTGCCAACAGTTCCTCAGCGCGAAGACTCCTTGGATCGTCAGCAGCAAACGCGTAAATCAGGACATTGGTATCGAAGAACCGATTACCCGGCATTGGCCTCGTCCCGGTCGAAACGGAACCCCTTAGGTAACGGTTGGCGGAGCCCACGCAGACGGGCCAGCGCGCGCTCGCGGCTATGGTCGCGTTCGACCTGAAACTCCCGATCGCCCGCCACGACGATTTCGATCTCATCGCCGGCCTCGATCCGAAGCGCCTTTACGATCGCATCGGGCAATCTAACCGCGAGACTGTTTCCCCATTTGGCGACACGCATCATCCACCTCGTGGATATACTTTTTTAATGTATATCATGAATCAAATTCTCGAGTCTACGTTTCGCGTGCATCGGTCCGTTTGAGTCGGTGGTCAAGGCCGACCCAGGCTTGGTCTCGATGATTTCCCTTTCATGTTGTCTCCTGAGGTGACACACCCAGAGGCGGCATACTTCATCG